>JAJZTU010000109.1 GCA_021848765.1 Bacillota bacterium | reverse complement strand
GATAGACTTTTTCGGCAGCAGGCTGGAGATTACCCTGCTCGTACATTCTGGCCAGTAAGGCCACTTGGCTGGAAACAGGGTAAATTCTAGGCATTCTGACACCATAGGAAACCAGGTTGTTGCTCACGTGTTCGATTACTCCGTCTAATTCCTCCCGGGACTGGGCCAGGTCACAGGCATTAACGATAAAGAACATCTTATCCATTTCCAAAGCATCCTTAACTCGGCCTAATTGGATGAGAAATTCCCGGTCGGCATTGGAGAAAGCATGATTGTAATACGTTACAAACAGCACCGCATCAGCATTTTTGATGTACTCAAAAGCTACACCGGTATGCCTGGCATTAATCGAGTCAGCCCCGGGGGTATCCACCAGGGTTATGCCTTGATCAGTCAGGGGACAGGAGTAGTACAGTTCTATCCATTCCACAAAGCAAGCCTTTTCCTCCCTGACCACGAATTCCTGAAAGGCCTGTAAATCCACCAGGATTTCACTGCCCAGGCATTCTCTAACCTGCTCAATCCCCTTAAGCACAGCCCGCAGGAAAGTAAAGTGGGGCTTGGCTGACGGTTGAACCTCTTCCTGTTGGAGCTTTGGAATCAAGCCGAGAGCTTCCTCAAGGCCGGTTACCTGCTGTCCTAAAATGCTCAGGGAATGTACTACATCTGAGGTTATCTGGGCAAGGGTTTTAAATTTTACCCGTACTGAGCCATGGGAAAAAATCCCGGTAGGCGGGAGAATCTTGTTAATGGTAGCAGTTGTCGGGTTTGGAGAAACAGGCAGCACCATGTTGTCCATAAGTGCATTGGCAAAAGAAGACTTACCGGCACTGAAGGCCCCAAAGAGGGCTACGGTAAAGAGGTTAGCTTCCAGCCGTTCTGCCCGCCCAACCATTGCCCTGGCTGCGGAGGCCAGGCCGGGGATATTTTGAATTTCCCGGGCAGCAGTCCTGAGCTTTTGTCCTGTTAAGCCCAGCAAGGCTTTATAATCCTTCAGGTGACTGTGACTGTACCGGGATGCTCCTGAATGCGGGTTACCTTCCTGTGGGTTGCCTTTAAGCGGCACAACGGACGCAGGCAGCCCAGCGAATTTGGTTAGACCATCCGGCTTAATCAGACCTTCCGGCTTGGCCGGTTCATTCGATTCACCTCTGAGCTGTTCTTTAACCTGCTGCAGGGAGTGAGCAGCCTGACTGTCAGCCCACAGGCGGGCTTCCTCCAGACTCATTGCCCTGCCTGTCAACGTTTCTACCAGTCCATCGAGGCAAGCTCTTTCCGCCTGGACGAGCCCCTGAAGTCCCTCCAATGCACCTACCACTTCAGCCAGTCCGGTCAGTTTTTCCCTAATTATGCTTAATTCCGTTTCCACAGATTTTTTAGCCCGGACCAGGCAGTCCTCCTGTAAAGACAAAGCCGCCCTCCGGTATAGGCTTTTTACTTCATTAGCAACATCCCGGGTGTAATTATGGACATATTCCCTTCCCGTAGCCCCTTCCTTGAACTGCCGGACCAGAAGCTCAGGGCCAAAATCCACCTTTAGCCGGTATACTGACTGAAGATATTCCTCATCGCTAAGGCCGTATCTTTCCGGGACCTTAGCCAAGATTTCCTTGAGATGCCAATCAATACTCGCGGATACCCGTTGGGCAAGGTCAGCATACAGGGACTCCAGGCGCTTCTCCATCTCCTGCTTGGTTTTAGAACCTGAAAACAGAAATCCTGCTTTGAAACCTGGCTGGCGGCTTTCCATGTACTGCCTGGCCAGTTCAGTGGTCTGGTAGGGTGTGAGAGGAGCGTTTTCCAGCAGTGTACCAAGCTCTTTTTTTAACTCCCCTTCCAGCGCTTCAGGCAGGGCCAGAAGTTCATCCTGGCGTTGCTTCAGCCCCTGGTATTCACCTACCGCCGCACCGGCATCTTCTACCCGGTCCAAAATCTCCCGGTATTTAGCCTTTTGTTCAGCATTGGCTGCGGACTGCCATTTTCCGTGGTCAGCTACCAGTTGCAGGGTAGACTGCACTACTGTTTTGGCAAGCAGGCTCTCCTGCTCACTCAACAGCTTGCGCACAGCCCTCTTTAATGCCTGGATCTGGTTATCCGGATGGTGATCTTCCTTTAAGGCCCCTGTCCTTTAGGGTTTTGGTGAAGTTGAAGTTCAGTTCTGACTGGACATGATTATAATCGGTCACATAGAGGATGAGATCAGCCAGGTGCAGGGCGGACTCGGTGGCTACCTTGTGGGCATCATCGGTGGAATCAATGCCAGGGGTGTCCATAATGCTGACATTGTCAGAGTCCAGGAATTTAAAGGGATGAGTTATTTCTATGGAATCAACGGTATCACCGTCTGCGCAATAGCTTTTTAACTGTTCCAAGTTGGCGGAGAAGTCGAACTCAACCGGCCTGCCATGTTTCAGATATATCCGGGCCGCCGGGGGACCCGGCTTTATCTTGACTACATTTGCACTGGTAGGAATGGGACTGGAAGGCAGAATTTCACTTCCCACTATGCTATTAATCAGACTTGACTTTCCGGCCGAAAAGTGACCGCAAAGAGCAATAGTAAACTCTGCAGTTTCCAGCTTTTCTACCAACTGCCCCAGTTTCCGGCGGTTTTCTTCATCCCCCGCTGTTGTAAATGCTCTATAGAGTTCCCCCAGCCGGGAAATAAAAGCCTCATCAGCAGCTTCCAGAGTTTCTTTAAGCTTTAACACTGTCAATCACCTGTTGCGCGAATTTTAAACATATGCAGAGAGCCTGTCTGGCACCAAGCTTAATTATATCAGATTACGGTCGAGCTTGATACCTGGATTGTTGATAATCAACCGTTGAGGTGGTTGACTGTCATTTTTTTAAGCAAAATGGGGGAAAATAACTAGGCTGAACTGCCGCGAAAAAATAAATGACCCTATAACGACAATCTACTATACGACGAAAGGATGTCTGTGATGAGGTTTTATGCCGGCGGTAAAAAGATGCTTATCCCAATCCTTATCTGTTTTCTCGTTTCGGGAATAGTTGCTGCATACATGAGCTTAACCCCAAAAGGTAATCCGGTCACTATCTTGGAGGAAAACTTGCCGGAAAATCATAAGGGGTATACCGGGCAGACTGGGCAAAAACCCAGGACACCGGAAAAAATGTACAACGACTTTCTCTTAGGCTCTCGTGGGTCATTATATGGGGTCGTTTTGGGGATTTTGTCCTCAGAGTGTCCCCATACTGTCCCCATGAAATTGTTGCCTGTGATTCGCTCAACAGGCCATATCTAGGCCTATCATACAGGATATATTATTGAACCATTATTGGGTTGCCTACATAAGCATTATTTGCATTTAATACATAGTTCTATGCAAACATCCTATTATTAGCATAAATTAATAGTTGAAATTTACTCACCAACGGCATATAATATAAGTGTATACGACACAATATTAATAAAGTGCGTTACTGTCGCAAGTGACTCGCTCCTTGCTAAACAGTATAGGCACTTTGCATACGGAATAAAAGAGTTTCGATACAGGCGGGTTGATACGTCCCTGCTAGGTTCGAAGCTCTTTTGCTTTATTATAGTACTTAAGCCAGTCAAAGATTTTTATGATCCTTCTCAAGTTTATCTTCTCGTTGATCTTCCCGTTTGTTATCAAGTCCGGCTGCTTGGTCATAATATCCCTCAAGAAGTCATGCAACTCGCTTATGTCTATGCGATCCTGCCCCAGCAGAGGGATTAGCTGTAAACATTTTACGTCCGAGTATACTTTCCTCAAATCGTTAACACTCTTATATGGGAGTTTGAGGTAATCCGTGTTACTCTTTATCGTCCTGTTTAACAAATCCTCATAGTTGTGTTTAATTTCGCTGTCTACCTTGGGCGGCAACTCTCCTTCAACCTGTGAAATATACTTGTATATAGGAATACTTCCCCCATGATGTTTTAACAGTACCGGGAGAGTATCATGAACTACCAGATCAGCTTCAAGGTTCATATCGTCGAAAACAACGTCCCTGTATATCTCCTCAGCAGTGTAAAGAGAGTACCCCTTCTTACCGAACTCAGCAAGTACTCCGACACCAATAACCACTTCAACGTCTTCAAGCCTCTCGTCTTCCAGCCCTACGGTTCTGATCTTCCCGGTCGGTTTGTTTGTCAGCACAAGCTCATAGATGTCTTCCTTCAACCTACGGAGCATGGGAGCATTATACTTAGCCTTGTTCTCCAACAACGCCTGGTACAGTACCTCATAGTTCTTTAGCCTAATCCTTGTCATCTCGATGGACTTGCCGCCTTCAAAGGATTTGCTGTAGGTGGATATGTCATCCTCCTGTCCGCTGTTGTTCCACTCAATGAATATCAGACGCTCCTTGAGCTTTGCAAGGTTGTCCGGCGATAGGCACTTCACTATGGCCTTCATAATGTTTTCGATGTTGTTGTCATTGATAGAGTATCCAAGGAAGATAACAGGGTGTTCAAGGAAGATAGTAAGTATCTTTGCAGCCAGATAAGCATTCCTGTCAGCAAAGTCTACATAGTCATTCTCATTGATTACAATGGACTTAGGCTTAGTGCAGCATCCGTGTATCTTGTAAATCTCGGCTACTCCCTGGATGGTTGAGAATATCAACTCCTCCTGCCCTATGTACTTCGCATAGTCGTTGAATATGCTCTCCAGGAAGCAGTCATAGTTGGTAGTCAGTACGCCGCCAATGCTTCGTTTGCCGATCTTCTGTAGGGCAACGATCTCGTCCTTATACTCCTCCTTTGTGTTGGAGCTTCTTTCCTTCATGTGCCTTGCTATCTCAATCTTGAAGGGTGACGTTAATTTCTTGATATCCTCCTTATATAGATTACGGCTCTCTTTGAACTCATCATCCTGGAACCATCTCTGGTTGAAGTCGTTTTCGATTAATTCGGCAACCTTAGGTAGCACACCTTCCTTGTATCCTGCAACTTTTGCCTGTTGTAGGTAGAGTTCGTATGCATACTCGTTGTTGTTGGCTGCCCGGGCAAACTTACGCAGAAGCCCTTCCCAGTTCTCAAGACCAAGGTATCTTATAGACAGTCCTGATCCTACAAACAGGAACGGCTGTGTATCAAACTTCTTCAGGCATTTTAGTATAGCACTCTTCAATATTTCACCCCCCTAACAATGCAATGCATATATACAAAATCCCAATAATGTCTTACTTCACATCGTCTGTCCTCAAGCACACCTGAACCGCCTCGTTGATATCCGAGCACCAGAACGGTGTGGGGCGGGAGTCTTTTAGCTTCCATACCGTATAACCGTTACTTCCGATCTTATTCTTATCGATGTTCCATTGCCCTTCTGTTACAAGACGTATGAGTAGTTCGGGTCCCTTCCTAATCTTCTTAATGTGAAATAGCTTACGAGCAGAATCCACATGAATCAGGTGATCCCCTTTAGTATCGATCGCAATAATTGCATTTGTGACCCATACAAGAAAGTCAGGATTAAAGTTCTTTGTGTTTCCTCCATCAAGTAAGGGTATATCGAAGAAGCTTTTGGAGGGGTTTCTCATCCAGTCCTTCTTTGCCTTGTCCAATGCTTCTGCAAACTTCAACTCGAACTTATTGAAGCTACTCTTGCTGTATCCCGGATGGACAGAGTACTTAAATTTAACCAGATCACTCGTGTTTACCGGGATCTCGTCAACGCTGTAGCTGCTGATTGAATCCTGTACAATCATTGAATGCTCTGTGTAAGCGTTAACAACCTTTCGGGCCGCATCACGGATGTTCTCTGCTGCTCTACTAGTGTATTCAACCATTGCATCGAACTTTGGGTCCTCTATATCGCAGAGATTCACCGCATCACCGTAAAACCGCTCAACCTCTCTAATGAAAATCCATCTTGCCGGTACACGGTTACTATGCTCAATCTCAACCCACTCTTCCTTGACGGCTTTACCTGAACCAATGGTTTGAAAAACCTGAACCCGTCCACCTTTACCAACTGTGTTTACGTTGTCAGTCCTATAATCTTCAATAAGCTCAACAACCTTACGAACAGGGTCAGCAGCATGTCTTGAATCAATGTTTACCTCTGGGACCATCTTCTGCTTCCTTGGTGCTATCATTGGTTTTTCACCGTTTCCTGATCCGCCTTTATGGAATGTTATGGTAATATCTGGCATCTCGGATGTAATCTTATCGTTAACCACGTTCAGAATCTCTTTGAAGACACTCTTATCATCTGTCCGAATATAGAAATGTGCTGTATTCAGTGCGTTAAAGGGATAGTGCCGTGCGTCAGGTTGCCTTAGAACACGACCTATGACCTGCGTAACCTGATCCTTTGATCCCATATCCTTATCAATGTAAGCGAAATAACAAGCCGGATCATCCCAACCCTCCTGCAATGTTAGATTGAAGATGATATGCTTGAAATCACCCTTCTCCGAAGTTCCGGCCACAAGGTTAGTATTGCTTACGTATATAGCTTTGGGCGTAAAGGTAAGCCCAATATCGCTTGCTGCCTTTGTCACCTTGCCCATCATAACAAGCATCTCGTCTATGGCAATCTCCATAGTGGTAACATACCCACCAAGAGATATATGCTTCTTGATTAAGCCAGAGTTTACAACATCAGAACTCTTCACATAGGTAATGAAGTCAGAGTCATTCCACCCCTTGTCATCCCTTAACCTGTTCAACCTCTTGTTCAGCTTGTCAGGAATTCTCATGGTGGCGCTCGCAGCTATCAACGCATCAGGCTCCAACTGGAGTAATAATTCCGTCTGCTGATCCGACAGAGTGATGTCCGATTTACGGTTAGACCATGCACGTGAGCCTGGGTAGTGAAGTGCCCCAGTAAACGGAGATTGTATCGCATATCTATCTTTTTCAGATGGAGTTGCAACTGTTGCATCACTACTTCTCCAGATATCATAGGGATCGTTATCAGGATTCCTATATTTAGCATTCATGCCTTCCTCTCGTGATAAGAGTCCTGTTTTCGCACGTTCCTTATCTCTTGCATATACTAACACATATTCTGTTGCTGTAGACACATGTTTACTATCATTCTTGGGAGAATAAGACTTCTGCCAGTTAATTATGGCGATCCTGTTTTCCTCACCAAACACCTCATCCATCATCATTCCCAGGTGAAACAACTCATTGTCATCAATACAGATAGCCAGTACACCACCGGGCTTCAACATGGCCTTCATTAGCTGGAGCCTTGGAAGCATAGCTTTCATCCACTTTGTATGTCTTGAACCGTCTTCCATAGGTTACTGTGCGAGGTTTTACCTGCCTCTGTATCTGTTGGGCGATCCTCTTACCATGAAACATGAGAGAAACTCCACCATTTACCATTCTTTTAACAAGTTTGATCAAGTCTTCCCTGTCTAGCAACTCTAGTTGCTCCAGGTTGTTTGCATCAACATTAATATGACTTCCAAAGCTGTTATAATTAACATTGCTCATTACCACACCCACACCTATCTAATGGATATTCTTAAAATTGCACACTATACGCCATTATCATTAAATATAATACCACTCGAAATCATGCAAATTCAATCAATGTCTTTAGATATCTAATTTATCCAAATTATAAGGAATATCAATCCTTACGTCGCAATTCCATAATATACGAAGATAATCTAGATATTTCGCCTGATTTTGCTAAACTCTTATAGCCTATAAGTAGAAAGTGTACCCAAAGTGTTCCCATTTTGGTATTATGTAAAAAAAAGAAAGACAGCACCCACTCTGAGATGCTATATGTTGGCGGAGAAGGAGGGATTCTAACCCTCGTTAGAGTTACCCCTACTAACGGTTTATCAAGCCGTCATATTATCTTCCGCCAGCGCAAAATCCGGCAGACCCCATGCATAATTCCGGCCCTCCTGCCTCCTGTTCTCAGCAGGTTCCTGCTGATCGCCCGCACTTCTCCCTGGGCTGCTTTGGGGTCAGAGAGATACAGGGCCAACAACCCTTCGAGTACCGTCCGGTGAAATAAGGGATGTTCTAATTCCGCTATCTGCCGGACGGCAGTTTCCAGAAACCAGGTCAGTCTTTTTTCACATTCCGAATCGTTAAGATAATAAAAGATAAAATTCAAGTCTCCCCCGTCCCGGTCCTCTTGCTGGTCAATGAAATAATCCAAAAGAATGTGCAGGCCGCAAACCCAGGGAAAATAGGCCTGCTTTATCTTTTGCACCTCTCCCGCAGTCAGTCCGGGATTAGCCGCACTGGCGCACAGCGCAAAAATCCCCAGTGTTGACCCGGCAGCAGCGGCAAACTCCCAGCAAGAAAGCCCTCCCGACTCCTCCAGGTAAGGCTGGGTCCACTGGACCATCCGCCCTTCCCTAATCTCATGAAGCAGGTGCTTATAAGTCTGCAACTCGGAGTATAGCCGGGCCAGCTCAACTACCTCATCCCGGACCAGAGCATAAGCAGGCCAGCGGGAAACCTGCTGCCGGCATTCCCGGACCAGACTCTCCAGGTAACCCCCATCATTGCTATGGGGATAGAGGCAGTAATAATCGGAAACAGGCCTATCCGGAATTAAGGCCTCCTCCATAGCCAGATGCAGCTGACGAAATCCCGCCTCATCCGCTACCCCGGCCCTGTCGCACAGGTTATCCAGGTAATCACTTATGGTTTGCAGGGCTACCACAAAGCGGGTAAAACCCTTTTGGTCGACCCCGGGATACAAGGCATAGATGCTCCCCCCCTGGGCATGGAAGCGCTTGCTGCTGATACTTGCAGCTGCCTGAGCCGCCAAAACCCCTTCCGGGCAAACCCGTATCTGAGCCCGCCAACGGTCCAACTCTGATTCCACCTGGGGGAAAACCTCTTGCACGAATTTCGCTATCAGACCCAGTTGGGATTTAAATTGTACTACAGAGCGAGATGTAGACATTAACCTAAACGTGCCTCCTTATGTACTGCCCGGCCAGGCAGAAATGCAGCCAGGAACAGGCCCGCCAGCGGTAAGGAGGCCGTCAAATACAAGGTATTGAGCAGCCCCCACCGGTCAGCCAAAAATCCCAACACAGTAGCTCCCACTCCTCCCATCCCAATGGCAAAACCCATCATCAGGCCTCCGGCCATGCCAATATTCCTGGGTAAAAGTTCCTGACAGAAAACCACGGTAACGGAAAAAGTCGCTACGATAACGGCCCCGGCTAAGGCCAGGAACACCGGAGACCAAAATCCGGGCAGCTTTAGCCACAAGAGCAACAGCAGAGGAGTCAGCAGCATGGAAACCATAATCACTGTCTTTCTCCCCCAGCGGTCTGCCGCCGGGCCGCCCACAATGGTTCCCACACCCCCGGCAGTCAGGAACACAGCCAGCATGGTGCTGGAATATTCATGACTTTTCTGTGCATAATTAACCAGAAAGAGGGGCAGAAAGGTAGATATCCCTACCTGGGTCCAGGAACGAATGGTTACTACCCCGATCAACAACATTACTGCTTTCCAGGCACGCCCGGCATACTCACTTGCTTGCAAAACCGCCGCTGTCTTTACCGGAGCCTGGCCGCCTTTTCCCTGGTTTACCAATTCCCCTTTACTAAAATCCTTCCTGGCCAGCATCCCTGCCCCGGCCACCAGACACCCAACCGGGATTATCCAGCGCATCGCCATCTTGTCACTAATATACCCGAAAACAGGCTGAATAAACGATGAACTGACATTGCTCACCAGCACAATAATCCCCACCAGGAAATAAGAAAGCTGAAATTTAGCCTGCAAAAACGGAAGTGAATGATCCCCCACCTACGCTTCGCTAGGAGGTAGGGGCTTCTTGCTTCAGCGACTACTGCTCTACGATAGTAGAGTCTTACACAGTCTCCACAAGCGTTCGATAGGTAGACACCTATCCCGTTCGGGGCATTCCCTCCCTACGGTGAAGTTATTTTGATAAGTTAGGCTACCGCTGCTAACTCCTGTGCTCGTTTTAGAATTACTTTGGCTGATACAATATCCCGGTCGCCGGTCAATCCACACTCTGGACAATAATGAACCCGGTCGGCCAGGGTTTTCGGGACGCCGGCTCCACAAATACAGGTCTGCGAAGTGCCGTGGGGAGGCACTTTGACAAAGCGCTTACCGTACTTTAGAGCTTTATATTCAATATATCTAAGGAACTGCGACCAGCCGGCG
>JAJZTU010000108.1 GCA_021848765.1 Bacillota bacterium | reverse complement strand
CCTTTGCGTTTGCGGTGGATGTGCATCTTAATGGTCTGGGCGGCCAATTTGGGATAGGGTTCGGTGTAAATCTTGGCTCCCAGGAGCTTGAGGACACCTTCATCACCGGCCAGGAAGTCCACAATATCATTGCTTCCCCGGTCCATTTCCTCCGGGTTATCCTCCTTGGGCCTGGGGATTGGTACCGGCACCGGGGCGGGGAAACCTACCAGGTTGCTGACCCCGTGAGTCAGGAAGCTCAGACCCTGACCTACAGTTTTTTCGTTGCCCGGTTCAGGTCCTACAAACATAAAGGGCATATCCTTAATGGGAACACCGGCCGCTTCAGCCAACTCAATAAACAGTCTCAGGCTCCTGGTATTGTCCACACAGCCCCCCACCGCCAACACGGGAGGAATCTCTAAGCTCCGGCAGATCTCTTGCAGTCCTTCCCCGGCCCAGTCCGCGGCATCAGGCGAACACAGCCCGGCGTTCAACAGGGCGTGGGAGCAGCAGCCGGTGGTGGTTACCAGAATATTGGCCTCAATGAGCTTCCGCACAATGGTCACATGGTTATGTTCATAGGGCACCTTGGGGTTGTTACAGCCAACCACGGTGGCGATACCCTTGATTTTTCCTTGTTTCAGGAGTTCCAACAGCTTTGTTCTGCCCCCAAAGGTCTCCAAAAGGGCTTCAAAACTCCAACCGCCCATGGCTTTGGTAACTTCCTGGGGTATATGCAGCTTGGAGCGGTCCCGTTTGGCAAAGGCCTCGACGGCTTTCCTGGCCACCAGGAGGGCATCCTCATCCAGGGTTTCCGGCTTCTCGGGGTCGAAGGGAATATGGACAGCCCCCGGAAACCGGTTGGAGTTACAAGTCGTAATAACCTCCGTCCCGAAGCAGTCAGCCACAGTTTTCAACCCGGGAATAACGCACTGCATATCGACAACTACCGCATCCACGGCTCCCGTACCCATGGCCAACTCCTGTCCCAGAATATTGGTCACTGTGGGGACACCATATCTGGCCAACAGCTCATCCCCTGTACAACACATTCCGGCAACCACGATGCCCTTGGCCCCCACATCTCTGGCCAGTTTCTGGATTTCCGGGGTTTTAATCTTCTCCAGGATAACTTCAGCCATTACCGGGGAGTGCCCGTGGACCAAAATATTCACATGGTCTTCCTTCATCACCCCGTAGTTTACAGTTGTCAGGATCGGCCTGGGCAGTCCGAAGAGGATTTCCGTAGCCATGGAAGAACCAAACAGGCTGCTGTAGCAGTAGGCCAGGGCGGAGCGCAATTCCTGGGCGGCCAGGGCCGTCCAGTCCGAACAGCTCCCCAAGGTTGTCATGTGCAGTGTCTCCATAATCTCATAAGCTGCCGACCGGGGCAGTACCCCCAGGTTGGCCCACACCTGCTTGCGTTCTTCAGGGGCATAAGCCTCCAGCATCTTAATCGGCTCATCAAACATCCGGCTCATATCCTCCAGGAGTACTAGGGCCACTGCTTTGGCCACCTGCAAAAACTCCTTGCCTGATGTGTCAATCCCGAATTTCTCCGCCAGTTCCCAAACCCGGCTTTCCCCTTTGAGTTGGATCTTGGCCTTGCCGTCAGCCACAGCGATAATACTCATAATACATTCATGGGCATGCCGGGCATGACCGGCCAAACCGGCTACCAGGGCCCGCACAATATTCCCCAGTACCATGGAATTCATATCCTTGCCACAAATCCCTCTGGGAGTCTTGGGGCCAATCCGGCAGGGCCCCCACTGGCACATCCGGCAGCAGAGCCCGCGCAGCCCAAAACCGCACTGGGGCTGTTGGGCCTCAAAGCGATCAAGGAAAGTTTCCACTCCCAGCTTGTCTAACCGGCTGATAATTTCTTTTGATGCCTGGTTGGGGGTAAGTTCCAGCACATCCTCTTTCCCGGGCATCTCTGCATTTAAGAATGGGTATTGATATTTCAAGCCTGTCTCCTCCTTTGGCAGTCTTAGTGCCCGATAGCTGGTATCTTTTAGCCGGGCAGTCCTTATTCCTTAAATAAGCCAGTTCCTATTCGTCAAACAAATTAGTTGACAGGTAGCGTTCACCGGTATCAGGCAGGATGACCACAATCTTTTTCCCCTTATGCCCGGGCCGCCGGGCCAGTTCCAGGGCGGCGTAAGCTGCCGCTCCTGCGGAAATTCCCACTAACACTCCCTCAGTCCGGGCCAACTGTTTTGCTGTTGCAAAGGCTTGGTCATTCTTCACCTGAAAAATCTCATCAATAACTTCCACGTTGACGATCTCCGGCACAAAGCCGGCGCCAATCCCTTGAATCTTGTGCGGACCCGCCAGTCCTCCCGACAATACGGGTGAATCAGCCGGCTCCACAGCCACAACTTTTACCCCTGGCTTCCTGGCCTTCAGTACTTCCCCAACCCCGGTCAAAGTCCCCCCGGTACCTACTCCGGCCACGAAAACATCAACCTGCCCGCCTGTATCCTCCCAGATTTCCAGGGCCGTAGTCTTTCTATGTATCTCAGGATTAGCAGGGTTGGCAAACTGCTGGGGAATGAAGGAGTTAGCTATCTCCTGACCCAGGGCTTCAGCCTTCCTGATAGCCCCTTTCATCCCTTCCGCACCTGGGGTTAACACCAGTTCCGCCCCATAAGCCCGCAGCAGGTTCCGCCGCTCCACACTCATAGTATCCGGCATGGTGAGAATCAGCTTATAACCCCGGGCTGCCGCCACCAAAGCCAGGGCAATCCCGGTATTTCCACTGGTGGGCTCAATAATCACCGCACCCGGTTTCAGCAGCCCCTGCTCCTCAGCTACCGCAATCATGTTCAAACCAATGCGGTCTTTTACACTCCCGCCAGGGTTAAAAGCCTCCAGTTTAGCCAGTACCTCCGCCTCACCCCGGTTGACCTTGTTCAACCTCAGCAGCGGTGTCCTTCCAATTAGCTCAGTAATGTTCTCATAAACCATCTTTTTTCGCCTCCTATACAAAGCACTAAATATGGTACATATACCCCCGGGGCTGCCCACAAAGGTCTGCAAAGGTAGTAGAGTAAATCATCCTCTCCACCGTGGAATTCACCTCCCGCCACAAGGGGTAGAAGTGGCACCTGGTCTGGCGCTCACATCCTGCAGGACTGTTGATACAGGCCAGGGTCATCACCGGCCCGTCTGTTATCTTCAGCACCTCACCCACCGTGATTTCTTCCGGCTGTTTCACCAGGTAATACCCTCCGGCGTTACCTCTTCTGCTTTCAATCAGCCCTGCTTTTTTCAAAGACAGTAAAATCTGCTCCAGGAACTTCAGAGGAATCTCCTGACGCTGGGCGATTTCCTGGATGGAGGTAACTTCCTGCTTGTGATGGTTTAAGGACAATTCCAGCAAAGCCCGCAAGGCGTACTCCCCTTTTGCCGATACTTTCAACCCCAGCACCTACCCTATTAAGTCTATCAAGTTAGTCGAGTTTATGGTTATATTTTATGTTAAAACCCCTGGTCCGTCAAGAAAAATTTTTACAAATTCATCGCGGAATACTCGGAATTAACTATAAAGAAACACTTCTGCTACCAGAGCAGAAGTACCTTTCAATAGCAATAGATTATTTTTCCCCTTCGGGCAAATCGAAATTAAATCCCACCGCTTGCCCGATAATCTTCTGAACATCCATCATCATCCTGGAAAAGCGCATTTCCACCTGTAAAAATTCATTAATTACCGGGTTGTGAGTGAGTATCTGATACATCTGCTCCAACTGCTTCATCCTGGCATCCACATTTTGCCCCATCAGCTGAGCCTGTTGTATCTCCAGTTGCTTCATCCTGAAATCCTGCAGCAGCTTAAAGTTTTCTTGATGAGCCTCCAGTTTCTTCCTGACCTCTTCATACTGACGGTATTCCGGACTCGCTGACAGGGCCCGGGCCAAATCATGGGCTCTGTCATAAACGACATTGGTCATATTACCACCCTCCATATATTTTACATCATAATCATCATATCATATTAATTTCCGGCACAAAAGTGAACACTGCCAGGCAGAAAAGGGTATCCTCCGGAAACAACCCCAAATAAACCTGACTCAACCCAGGCTACTTTTCCTTTTACAGACATAGAAGAAAATATTCTGACTATTATTGACACCAGGCCATAGACAAGATAAGATAATGTTAAGGTATTCTTTAGCAAAATTTTACATTTCTTTACGAGGTGGGCGCCGTGCATATTAAAGATTTCCATATTGCAATTGACCCCAGTAAGACCCGGGCTATCCTGACTGTGGAAACCCAAGACGGTTCTACCATTGAACTGGTAGCAGACCTGGAACAGGTAAAAAATATCCAAAAAATTGTCCAATATACTGCAGAACATATTGCCGGCGCCACTGAAATTTCAGTTCCGGCTCTGATTAACTAAAACCTGAGCAGCCCGCACGCCTTTAGGATTGTTTTTTAGCGATAACCAGAAGCTGTTTTGCTTCAACGGAAACCGGCCGCAGGTCAAAACCGCCGTAAGCCTGGCACATCTTCAAGCCGGCCATGTCCAGCAGCAGATTAAGCTCCTGCAAGGTATAAATCCGGCAGGAGTGGGTAAACTCCCGCTCTACACCGTCAACAATGTAGGTAGTCTCCATGATGTCCCGGCCTGCTGCTGAATCAAATTGATAGCGGTTTATCTCGACTACGCCCCCGATTTCCCTGTGCTCTTCCCCCGGTTGAAAATTGCGCACTACCCAGTCCCGGTTCAGGATATCCAACAAAAACCGTCCACCGGGCTGCAAAGCGCCGGCAACTGACTTTAAAACTCTGAGATGCTCCTCATCATCCTCCAGATAGCCAAAGCTATTCCAAAGATTGAGCACAGCATCAAACCTGTCCTTAAAAGGTATTGCCCGCATGTCCCCTTGCAGGAATTCCACCTTTAAGCCTTCGGCTTCAGCCCTGCGTTTGGCAATCTCCAGCAGCTTGGCGCTGGCATCCAGGCCTGTAACCTTGTAACCTGCCTTGGCTAAAGGTATGGTGTGCCTTCCAACCCCACAACACAAGTCCAAAATCTCCTGCCCTGGTTGTAACGCCAGGGCAGTTTTTATTGTTGCCACCTCTTTTTTAGCCTTCCTCAGCTTCTCCCGATTTAACACAGAGAAATATTCTTCCCCTACAAAATCAAACATTTCATAATACCAAGGCATTTCCACCCTCCTAATTATTACAAACGGATCCGGCATTTACCGCACATCTATTACCACTTATAACCGAACTTAGCAACCATTTGGCTCAGGTTTTCCGCCAGCCCGGCCAGGACCCCGGCAATGACCCGGATTATTTCGCCTTTCCTCCCGACATTTCATCAGTAAAGTACCGGGGCTGCCAATTCGCCAGCTTGGCTTCCGGTACCACCAGATTATCCCCCCGGACTTCATACTTCAGTTCCTCAGGTGGATACTTCACACACCCGCCACCGATACCGAAGAGATCGGTACTCCGCCAGCGGGTACCACAGGCCACACAGACCAAATCCTCACCTTCCAGGTAAAACTTGGTCCCGTAGCAGGGTTCACAAATGGCGGTGGACAACACAACCCTGCCTGCTGTAGACACATAGGCCATCATGGGCATTACCGTTAATTCCCCGTAATATTTCTTTTTACCGTCTCCACCTTTATATTCAGTGTAGATGATTTTATTTTCCTTAATAGCTTGCAAAGGAATTTTCGCCAGCCCATTTTCCACTGTCAGCTTAATTTCCTTCATCTCGGTTTTTTGGGTATATTTCGGGCTTTCCTCCAGAAAGTAGTTCCCTCCTGCCTTACTCTCATATTTCCCGGAATTGGCCCAGACAAATATGCCCACCCCTAAGAGTGCTATTACAAAGGCCCCCCAAAATATCTTCCTGCGCTTCTTTTGCTGTGTCTCCAAGTACTCACTGGTAAACTTGGCCTTCTTCTCCTCCCGCGAAATCATCCTTCCACCTCCCGTCTTAGTCTCCGGGATGCACATTGGTGCTCCATTTCCCACCATTGCGTTCCTAAGCTACAGCTTGCTCATAACCTCTTCCACTACCGGGATAGCGTCCGTCCCACCTACGGCTACCCAGTAATTTTTCTCACCTTTCAGCCAGTAGTAATGCTCCTGCCCCATTCCCAATACTTTAATCACACTTTGACCTTTAACAGTAAGCTCCTGCCGGTTAGTAAACATCTTACTTTGGGGCATCTTAGCATCCATTTTTTCAAACAAACTCTTTCCCGACTCCCCGGACGGCGAAACAGAAACCCACAAGGTCAGGCTCTTGCCGCCCCCCTCATAGATAGCGATATACCCTTCGCTAATTACAATTCCTTTCCCATGCATACCACCAATCTGCTGGATAGCCTCAGGACCGGTCACCAACTGGGTCCTGGGTACCCCACCCAGGGTTTCCGGAACGGCTACCGCCCCCTTCTCTCCCACCAACGGCGCAGGTGCCAGGAACATGGTCCAGGCCAGGAAAGCAAGAACCACTACACTAAGCGCAATAAAACCAAAATACAGGTACCGCTTATTCATTAATCCACCATCCTCTCACCAATTCCCCGGTTTAGATTCCCCGGTCCTTCAGGGAAAGCTGCAGGGCTTCAACCTCCCGTTCCAACTGCTTCTGCCGCTGACCAATGCTGAAAACATACCCGAAAATGACAATCCAGATGACACTGTAAGCAGCAAATAAGTAACCCATGTTAATCCCTCCGAAGTCTTTTTATCGACCGTCGGATACCTGTCCTGGTTCAGAACAGGTATCCTCCCTGGTAAATGGTTATGCCGTCAGCCTTCCCCGAATGGCTTCCTTCATCTCCCGCAGCATGGACTGGTGTTTAGCCAGGCGGACTACCTTGGGAAGCAGGTAAAAGTAGAGGCAGGTAAAGGCCAGCAGGCTTACCATGAGAGTAACCTGCATTTTTGAACTGATAGCCAGCTTGCCGCCGGACTCGATAATATTGGGATGAATAGTCCAGCGCCACCAGCGAATGGAAAACCACACCAGGGGTACATCTAAAAAGCCCACAATCCCCAAAATGGCGCTAAACCTGGCCCGCTTCTCCTCCTGGTCCAGTGCGGAACGCACCAGGAGACAGGCCACATAGACAAACCACAGCACCAGGGTGGTAGTCAAACGGGGGTCCCAGGTCCACCAAGCCCCCCAGGCTGAGCGCCCCCAGATGGGACCGGTAAGCAGCACAATGGTGGTAAAGACCACCCCGATTTCCGCTGAAGCTGAGCCAACCCAGTCCCATTTGGAGTCCCTGGTCTTAAGATACATGATGCCGGCTATAAAAACCACAAAAAAGGCGAAAAAGCCAATCCAGGCAGATGAGACATGAAAATAAAATATTTTCTGGACAACCCCCATGACCTTCTCATTGGGTACCCACATAAACACCAAGTAGGTGGCTGCCAACATAACTATAAAGGTTAACCCTGCCCAGGCGTTTTCCAGTGCCTTATTCACGCTTTACACCTCCAGGAGGTACTCAAACAGCAGTGTTGGTACCACTAAGTACATTAAGTCAAATCCTGCAATTATCTTCAGCCATAAGGACCATTCACCAAAGCCCTGCCCGGCAAGAATGGCCCCGGTGGCTTGGACTGCCGCTATCAGGAGGGGGACCAGTAAAGGAAACAAAATAATCGGCAGTAACACTTCACTGTGCTTAGCATGTACCGCCAGGGCCGCCAAAAACGTCCCCATAGCCACAAAACCAACGGTCCCCAGCAACACTACCAATAAAAGCAATCCCAGACTACCTTTGCTCCGGAAATCAAACAGGACAAAAAAGATTGGCAGGGAAACTAACTCCACCACCAGCATAAAGATCAGGTTACTGGCCACCTTGCCCACTAATATTGCACTACCGTCATTGGCCGCCAGGGTCAAACCGGCAATACAGTCATTGTGCTTCTCTGTTAAAAAGGAGCGGTTTAAGCCCAACACACCGGCAAAAGCAAAAACCACCCAAATCATCCCGGGAAAAACCTGTTTCACTACTTCTCTGGTGGGGTCAAAGGCAAAACTCATAATCACCACAGCTAAAAAAGCGAAAAGGAGCATACTGCTGAGGAGCTCCTTAGTACGGAATTCTGCCTGCAGGTCCTTGCGCACTATGGCCCGGACCTGGGACCAATACTTCATGCTCTCACCCCGCTTACTGCCAGGCTGTAGGTCTCCCTAACCCCTGCCAGGGTTTCGGGTTTATTCCCCAGAAAGACGGGTTTGCCTTGTACCAGGACCAGCAGGCGGTCACAGGCCTCCAGCCCGTAGTCCAGAATATGGGTTACCATGACCACTGTGGAACCCTCAGCTTTTAACCGGCCTATCACCTGGTAAAGAATGTCCAGGGCTTGCTGGTCCAGGCCGGTCTGAGGCTCATCCAGGAGGAGAATCCGGGGCCTGTGGAGGATAGCCCGGGCAATGGCCAGGCGCTGCTGCATTCCCCGGGAAAAAGTACCCACCTGGTCATGGAGAGAAAACTCCAACCCTACCTCTTTGATTACTTCCCGAACCCTCTCAGTAAGGCCGGCTACCCCATACATCCTCCCATAAAACTCCAAGTTTTCGGACGCAGTGAGAGCATCGTACAAGTAGGTCTGATGGGAAATCACCCCTAGAAGCGGGCGTACCTGTTCCGCTTCCTTCACCGCATCCAGGCCGTTAATTTCCAGCCTGCCTTCGGAAGGCCTCATCAGTAAGGACAGGATTTTCAGCAGGGTACTCTTCCCTGCTCCGTTAGGGCCCAGGATGGCTAAGAACTCTCCGCCCCCAATCTCCAAGTCCATTTCCCGGATTATTGCTTTTTTCCCAATTCGCTTGGAGATTGCCTGAGCCTTGATCATTAATATCCCTCCAGTAGCTCTTCCCTTTTCCGCTCAACATTACTTCCACTTTCCGTTTAACCTTTGCCCCCAATTAACTGCTATTCCGGTTCTTCCATCTCTTCCAGCCGTTTGAGTTTTAGCTTAACATCCACCAGCATTTCCTTATACCGGTCCCGCATTTCCTGATAGGCTTCCGGAGAGATTTCTCCTGCCTCATGCTGTTCATCCAGTGCTTTGATTTTATTCAACAGTCGCTTATGTTTGCCGGCAAGGTTCAAAAACACCTTCTCCAGTTTTCCGGCATCTTCCATAACCTCCTGATCCCTGCGTCTCTGCCTGATGAGCAGGGTAATTGCCGCTACTACACCCACCACCAGAATCACCAGGAAGGCCAGCCAGACGTGGGGATTGGTGTTGCGTAGGGGAGAGTTCTGCCAGCGGGCCAAATGGGAAGCGCTGTGGAAACCCACCTTATCTCCGCTGTAGCTGCGGCCGACTGCTCCACTTCCACCCTTAGCCTGAGGGGAAGCCCCCTTCACCACCTTAAAGCTTAACTCGCTGCCCTTAGCAAGGTCCTGGGCGGCCAGAACGTAAAACTGCTGCTGATTCATGGCTTGAACACCTGCATCCTGCAGAACTCCACTGGATAAGGTCAGTTGTTCAGCCGGCCCAAGAATATAAACTGTTCCGGTAGGATAATTCACTTTTTCCTTCAAACTGGCCTGACCGCCGGGTGCCACCAGGTTATAACTAAAGCTGAATTCGGTTTGACCGAGCTGCAGGGGTTTGGTAATCGCCACTCCGTCAGCAGTGGCAGTCCAGGCCTCAGGTCCCAGGTTTAGGGGAGACGCCTGCGGGTTTCCGGCGCTTTTCTGTAGTTCCTGAACCTGGAGATTGCTGTAACCCTGGGGCAGGGCAATGTTCAACACAGCCTTTTTGGCAGCGCCTTCCGTACCTGTGCCCACGAATACATCTTTACCGGTATTATTAAATCTCAGCACTTCCCTAACCTGCAGGACCTCGCCTTGGAGGTCTAAAAGCAGATGGTGAATCTCTACCTTAACCACACCGGCATCCTTAGTCTCCCCTGCCATGGCAGGCGTCAGTCCTACCACAAGGCTTATAGCCACCACCAGAAGCACCAGAAGCACCGGAACCACCTTGAGTTTCTTGCTCCCCAACCCGATAGTCACTAGCCTGTCACCTCGCAAACAAAAATGTCATTCACTTCCGGAATGGCTGGGTTACTTCCCCAGTTTCAGCGCCTCCAGTTCAGCCTCGATTTCCGCCTCCACGTCGGCCTTTCTCGCTTCGGAGACAACAGCCCGGCCCTCTTCTTCCCGGGCAAGGGCATTCACTTGTTGGGCTTCCTCTTCCTTAAGGATTTGGACTG
>JAJZTU010000107.1 GCA_021848765.1 Bacillota bacterium | reverse complement strand
GGTACCTATCTTTGTGCCACCGCTGCGGAGAAGAAAAAATGACATTCCGGTGCTGGTGGACCACCTGATCCGGAAATTTAACCGGGAATTCGGGCGTAATGTGGAGAAGGTCCAAGCTGAGGTTTACCGCCTGCTTTCCACGTATGACTGGCCGGGGAACGTCCGGGAATTGGAAAATATTTTGGGCAGGGCCATCATCAATATGAAAATCAATGACGATACTGTTATGCCTGAGCACCTGCCTCCTCTGGGTAAGCAGGCTGTGGCTGAGCCGGGGATTCCGCTTCAGGGTCCGGAGAAAAGTGAGCTTGCCGTCCCTACCGTAGCCAACGGCGCACTGGCAGGCTCTCCGGTAACAGGAGTAACGCTTGAAGAGGTTTTGGACCGGGTGGAAAAGGATTTTATCCAACGAGTCCTTCGTGAATGTGGAGGTAATAAAACCCTGGCAGCGAAAAATTTAAATATTGCCACCCGCAGCCTGTATTATAAGTTAGAAAAACACGGGATTAAGTAGTCTATCCCAATGCGTGTAATATTTTGCACGCATTTTCTTTCATTATTGCAGGTTTCTGCTTTCTTCTAAAGCTATATCTACTTGGTTTGCTTTAGGACTTTCAACTTTTTCCGGCTATGGCCACGGGAATGAAGAACCGGGCTCTTGCTGATCATTGGTACGGATTTTGCATATTATATCGGTAAGGAACATTAAATATTTACTGGCTAGTGGTGAGTATAAGGAGGGATATGTTATGAAATTTGAGGTTTTTGAGTACATGGAGAAGTACCAGTTCGAGCAGCTCGTTCTCTGTCATGATCAGTCCTCTGGTTTGCGAGCCATCATTGCCATCCATAATACATTTTTAGGACCGGCTCTGGGGGGCACCAGGATGTGGACTTACCAAACAGAGGATGAGGCTATTTTGGACGCCCTGCGCCTGGCCCGGGGAATGACCTATAAATCAGCGGCTGCCGGGTTAAACCTGGGAGGAGGAAAGGCTGTAATTATTGGGGATCCCCGTAAGGACAAGAGTGAGGAGCTTTTCCGGGCTTTTGGACGCTATGTGGAGAGCCTTAACGGCCGGTATATTACTGCTGAAGATGTGGGGACCTCTGTCCAGGACATGGGCTATATCTTTATGGAGACTAAACATGTTACCGGGGCCTCCACCAGCTTTGGGGCCAGCGGAGACCCGTCACCGGCCACTGCTTTCGGAGTTTGGAAGGGTATGAAGGCTGCGGCCAAGGAGGTTTACGGGAATTCCTCTTTAACCGGCAAGACTGTTGCGGTCCAGGGGCTGGGCCATGTGGGCAGTTATCTGGTCAAGCACCTGGCTGAAGAAGGGGCCAAATTAATCGTAACCGATATCTATGAGGACAGGGTAAAGACTGTGGTGGATGAAGTGGGAGCCACTGCAGTTGACTCCAAGGATATCTATGGGGTGGAATGCGACATTTTTGCTCCCTGTGCGCTGGGTGCTGTGATTAATGATGAGACCCTGCCCCAGCTTAAATGTAAAATTATTGCCGGTTCGGCTAATAATGTGCTAAAAGAGGAAAGCCATGGGGATCTCCTGGAGCAAAAGGGCATCCTTTATACTCCGGATTTTGTGATTAATGCCGGTGGGGTTATTAATGTGGCTGACGAGCTCCAGGGTTACAACCGTGAACGGGCTTTCCAGAGGGTGGCCGGGATTTATGAGAATGTCCAGAAGGTCTTTGAGATTGCCAAACGGGATAAAATTCCTACCTATAAAGCCGCTGAAGTTATGGCTGAGGAACGTATGAACAAGATAGCCCGGATTAAGCGGACTTACCTTGGGGAACACTGTTAGCCGACCTCTCTGTAGATAGCACACCGGGAGTTGGCTCAGCAGACTCTGAAATTGCGGAGCCGGGGCGGAGGAATACCCCACCTCCTCCCGACCCGGAAGCAAAGGGCTTTAGGCCTGCATTCCCGGGTAGGAAAGGAGGCAGTCAGGTGCAGGAGTTCACGGGGGGCTTCCGGTAGCGGATTTGGTAAAACTTTGTTATAATAGTACGTATGTACAAACAGAAATACTGGATAAGATTGTCGGAAAAGGTGGTCTCGTGGCCTACCTGGGAACTGACGATGCCAGAGAAGTGGAGCTGAAATTTTTTGACGGCTATGGAGTGTAAGACCCATATTTTTATCGGATACTATGGTAGCGGAAAGACGGAGCTGGCTATAAACTATGCAACTCAGTTAGCAGGAAGTAGTCAACCGGTGGCTCTGGTAGATTTGGATATCGTTAATTTGTATTTTCGCTCACGGGAAACCAAGGATGTCTTGGCGGCTAAAGGAGTAGAGGTTATTGTATCTCCCGGGAACCTGGCCCAGGCCGATCTCCCGGCTTTGTCGCCGGCCATCCTGGGAGTGCTGCAGAGAGAAGGGCTGAAAGTAGTTTTTGACGTGGGCGGAGATGATGCAGGGGCAACCGCCCTGGGCAGGTTTGTCCGCTACATCCCGGAAGGAAGTTATAACTTATTTTTTGTGGTCAATACCTACCGCCCTTTTACCAGGACCAAGGCGGAAATCATTAAAGCCCTCAGGGCGATAGAGGCCGCTTCCCGGCTGAAGGTTACGCATCTGGTAAGTAACTCTAACCTGGGTGGGGAAACGGACCGGGAGTGTATTGTAGAGGGCCTTAGCCTGGTCAAGGAAGTAGCAGGGGAGCTAGGGCTGCCTGTAGCCTTTGCAGGTGTGCCTGAGAGCCTTGCCAGCCAAATGGAAGCTGAGTTGGGGGATGTCCCGCTGATGCCATTACAACTGTATATGGTGCCCCACTGGCTCCGGGAGGAGCGCTGGGTGATTACCGATCCCAGGAGCAAACTGCGTGATGCCCGGGGAAAATAAACCATTGCTTTAACATATTAGACAGGAGAAGGGGGGGAAGGAAATGCCCAAGGTAACCTTTCATGAAGACAGGTGCAAAGGCTGTGAACTCTGTACGTCAGTTTGCCCCAAAGGAATTGTAGTTATGGCCAAACACATTAATTCCATGGGCTTTCACCCGGCCACGGTAGTGGAGCAGGATAAATGTACCGGCTGTGCTTTTTGTGCGCGGATGTGTCCGGATGTGGTGATTGAAGTTGAAAAGGAGGAGAAATAGAGGTGGCCAAGATTCTGATGAAAGGTAATGAGGCTGTGGGGGAAGCAGCGGTTATGGCCGGCTGCCGGTATTTCTTCGGCTATCCGATCACACCCCAGAGCGAATTGCCCCACTACATGGTAAAGCGTTTGGCCGAGGTGGGCGGAGTATTTTTGCAGGCAGAGAGCGAGATAGGCGCTGTCAATATGTCCTTTGGGGCAGCCGGTTCGGGGGCCAGGGTGATGACCTCCTCTTCCAGCCCAGGAATCAGTCTCAAGCAGGAGGGTATTTCCTACCTGGCCGGAGCAGAGCTTCCGGTGGTAATTGTCAACATTATGCGGGGGGGACCGGGCCTGGGGAACATCCAGCCTACCCAGTCCGACTATTTCCAGGCTACCAAGGGTGGGGGCCATGGGGACTATAATTTGATTGTTTTGGCCCCTGCTTCTGTACAGGAGATAGTAGACCTGACCATAGATGCCTTTGATCTGGCGGATAAGTACCGGAACCCGGTGATGATTCTGGGGGATGGGGTACTGGGCCAGATGATGGAGCCTGTGGAAATCAGAGAAGTCCAAGTGAATGTTCCGGAAAAAACCTGGGCTACCACCGGAGCCAAGGGCCGCAAACCCAATCTGATTAACTCCCTGTACATAGTTGCAGAACGCTGTGAAGAACATAATTTGCGCCTGCAGGCCAAGTTTAAGCAAATGGCCAAGGATAATATCCGTTACGAGGATTACCTTGCAGATGATGCCGAGATTCTGCTGGTGGCCTATGGAACCTCAGCCAGGATTGCCAAGGGGGCCATTGACCGGGCCCGGGAGCAGGGGATTAAAGTAGGTCTGGTCCGTCCCATTAGCCTGTGGCCTTTCCCTTATGAGCATCTGGCTGAAGTTGCCCAAAAGGTCAAGTCTGTCCTGGTAGTGGAAATGAGCGCCGGGCAGATGATTGAGGATGTCCGCCTGGCTTTAAACGGTTCCAAGCCGGTAGATTTCTATGGACGACTCGGGGGTATGCTTCCTGTGACCTCGGAAATATTGAGGGAAATTGAGAAACTGGCCAAAGGGGGCAGGAGTAATGGTTAAAGTATTTGAACGGCCTAAGAGTTTGACCGAAAAGCCCTTCCACTACTGTCCCGGCTGTACCCACGGGATAATTCACCGCCTGGTGGCGGAAACCATTGATGAGCTGGGAATCCGGGAGACTACCATTGGAGTGGGTCCGGTAGGCTGTTCGGTTTTTATCTATGAATATATGGACCTGGATTTTCATCAGGCTTCCCACGGCCGTGCTCCTGCAGTGGCCACAGGGGTAAAGCGGGTGCATCCTGACAAGACGGTTTTTGTCTACCAGGGGGATGGTGACCTGGCGGCAATCGGTACTGCGGAGATAGTCCATGCCGCGGCCCGGGGCGAAAGAATTACCGTTATTTTCGTGAACAATGCCATTTATGGCATGACCGGCGGGCAGATGGCCCCGACTACTTTGGTGGGCATGGAGACGACCACTTCTCCTTTTGGCAGGAACAAGGAGACCCAAGGTTCTCCTGTCAGGGTGTCCGAGATGCTCAGCACTTTGGATGGGGCCGCTTATGTAGCCAGGGTATCCGTCCATGACCCCAAGCATGTTATTCAAGCCAAGAAAGCTATCAGAAAGGCCTTTGATAACCAGATGAACGGGGTAGGCTTCAGCCTGGTGGAAGTCCTGTCTACCTGTCCCACCAACTGGGGTCTGCATCCCATTGAGGCTACCAAGTGGTTAGCGGATAATATGATCCCTTATTATCCCCTTGGAGAGTTTAAGGTTCCCACTGCTCCCGCCAAGGTAGAAGGGGAGGTGGAATAGATGTTACAGGAGATTATCATGGCCGGCTTCGGAGGCCAGGGGATAATGTCCATGGGCCAGCTCCTGACTTATGCCGGGATGCTGGAAAACAAGCATGTGGCCTGGATTCCCTCCTACGGTCCGGAAATGCGGGGTGGCACAGCTAACTGCGGGGTGACCATTTCCGACCGGGAGATCAGTTCTCCGGTAGTTTTTGAACCTACTGCGGCCATCATTATGAACCGGCCTTCCCTGGATAAGTTTGAGCCTGCGGTTAAACCCGGGGGGATTATTCTGGTCAATAGTTCCCTGATTGATAAAAAGGTCCAACGCACTGATATCAAGGCCTATTACATTCAAGCCAACGAGTTGGCCGAGGAGTTGGGCAATTCCAGAGTGTCGGGAATGGTTATTCTGGGTGCTTTACTTGAGTTGACCAAGGTGGTAAACTTTGACTCAGTGGAAGAATCCCTCAAGAAGGTTTTGCCGGAATACCGTTATAACCTGATTCCGCTAAACCGCAAGGCCCTGGAAAAAGGGGCCGAGGTAGTTAGGAATGGCTGAGGGGGTTAGCGCTGATGGTCAATAAGGAGCGTTTGGTTGATGAGTTTCTGGAACTGGTGCGAATATATTCCCCGTCCCGGCAGGAAAGGGACATAGCGGACCTTTTGAAGGCCAAATTAACCGGCTTAGGTCTGGAGGTCTGCGAGGATAAGGCCAGGGTGGCCATTGGGTCAGGAACAGGTAACCTTATTGCCCGGCTGCAGGCTACTGCCGGTCAGGAAAAGCCGGCTATCTTCTTCAGTGCCCATATGGATACCGTGGAACCGGGGCGTGACGTGGAGCCTGTATTGGCGGAGGGAATAATCTCCTCTAAAGGTGAGACTGTGCTGGGGGGAGATGACAAGGCCGGGATAGCGGCCATCCTGGAGGCCCTGCGAGTGATAGGTAAAGAGGGTATTCCCCATGGGGAAATTGAGGTGGTCTTTACCGTCTGTGAGGAAGTAGGACTCTTGGGGGCAGCAAATCTGGACTACGGGCGGCTTAACTCCCGGATGGGTTTTATTCTGGATGCTGCCGGTCCTATAGGCACTATTATTGTAAAAGGGCCTGCCCAGGTCAGAATTGAGGCCAGTATCATCGGCAAAGCAGCCCATGCCGGAGTGTGTCCTGAGGAGGGTATCAGTGCTATTCAGGTAGCCTCAAAGGCCATTAGCCGGATGAAATTGGGGCGGATTGACGGGGAGACTACTGCCAATATCGGGATTATTGAAGGGGGCAAGGCTATAAATATCATTCCGGAACTGGTAAACCTTAAGGGTGAAGCCAGAAGTCTAAAACCTGCCAAACTGGAAGCTCAGGCCAGGCACATGCAGGAAACCCTGGAGGGGGTTGCTGCGGAAGCCGGTGCAAAGGCCAAGGTTATCACTGAACATCTTTATGCCCACATAGACCTGACTTCTGAATCCCCGGCAGTTCAGGCTGCAGTCAGGGCGGCTGAAAATCTGGGGATTAAAGCCAAATTGGAGGCTACAGGGGGCGGCAGTGATGCCAATATATTTAACGGCAAGGGCTTGGCTGCTGTGAACCTGGGTATTGGAATGAACCAGGTACATACTACCCAAGAAACCATAGCAGTGGAAGACCTGGTGAATACAGCACGGTATTTAGTGGAGATAATCAAGGTAGTGGAATAAGCCGGCCAATCCAGGTGTGGAGTATGCGGATAATCAGGGGTGGCGTAAGCGGACAATTAAGAGTGGCGTAGGCCGGCCAAACTTAATTAGGAGTGATACCGTGATTAGAATTCGCCAGGGACGGGTAACCCGGATTACCGGCGTCAGGTCAGGAGTTACCGAGTTGGTGGTGGAATTGGAGGAAGGGGAAGCAAAGGCTGTTAACTATGATTTTCTCACCGGGACGGTACAGGAGGGGGACGGGGTAATCCTCAACACTACCGCGGTCCACCTGGGTCTGGGTACCGGGGGGAGCCACTTTATTCTGGCTAACACCGCCAATGAAGCTGTAGACCCTCCGGTTGAGGGCCATATCATGAAGTTACGCTATACTCCAATGCAGGCAAAGGTCCTTGCGGTTGAGGAGCAGTACAGCCCGTACCGGGCGGCAATTGAGAATTTTACCGGTCTGAAAAAGACTCCGGTGATTGTGGGTTCCTTGCACAGCCACCTGCCGGGTGCGGCTGTAGGGGTAAAGCAGGCCAGCGGTGGCCGGCTGAGGATAGGTTATGTAATGACCGCCGGGGCTGCCCTCCCATTGCCTTTTAGCCGCCTGGTGCGGGAGTTAAAGGAGAAGGGGCTGGTTGATGTTACGGTAACGGCAGGCCATGCCTTCGGTGGCAATTTTGAGGCTGTGAATATTTATACCGGCCTTATTGCTGCCCGTGAGGTAGGACGGGCTGATGTGATTATTGCAGCCATGGGCCCTGGGATTGTAGGCACAGGGACGGAGTTTGGCTTCTCGGGGGTAGAGCAGGGAGAAATCCTGAATGCGGTTAATGTCTTGGGGGGAAAGGCTATTTGTATTCCCCGGATCAGTTTTGCGGATCCCAGGGAGCGCCATACAGGTATTAGTCACCATACCCTCACGGTGCTGGAGAAAATCGCCGTTACCCCTTGTACGGTCGCCCTGCCGGTGGTGGAGAAGGTCAAGGCCCATTTTATCAGGCAGCAGCTTTCCCGCCGGGGGATTACCAGCCGGCATCAGGTGGAAGAACTGGCTGCTAATGAGGTTTTGGAATCCATGGTCCACCATTACGGGATCAAGGTGACCACTATGGGCAGGTCGGTGGACGAGGATGTGGAGTTTTTCCTGGCGTCCTGTGCGGCCGGGAAGCTGGCGGCAAGGTCGGTGGTTTATTAGAGGTTTAATTGGTAATCAGAGTGAGCAGGCATAAAAGGAATAGAATTGTGCTTAGACAGCTGAGGAGGTCAGCATGGACCAATATTTTGTGGACTTGCACGTACATATCGGCAGGACGAATTCCGGGCGGCCAGTGAAAATCACCGCTTCCCGGGATTTGACTTTTGGCAATATCGTGAAAGAGTGTGCTCACCGTAAAGGGATTCAGGTAGCAGGAATCATTGATGCCGGGTCCCCGGCGGTCCAGGAGGACATCAGGGAACTTATCAGTAACGGGAAACTGCGGGAACTGCCGGGCGGCGGGTTGGCCTACACTAAGGGGGAGACCCCCATGACGGCTGTTTTAGGGGCTGAGGTGGAGACCACTGAGCAGGGGGAAGAGGGTTTTCATGTCCTCTGCTATTTCCCCTTCCTTGGCGTGATGGAGGAGTTCAGCCGTTGGCTTTCCCGGTACCTGACCAATGTTACCCTCAGCAGCCAGCGGGCCAGGTTGAGCTTTGCCCAATTGTCGGAGCAGGTCCAGGAACTGGGGGGAATTATTATCCCGGCCCATGCCTTTACACCCCACAAGGGAATGTACGGCTGCTGCTGCCGGAGCATTAAGGAAGTATTGCCGGCAGGTGTCGACGGCATTGCAGGATTGGAGCTGGGATTAAGCGCCGATAGCTGGTTTGCCGACCATCTTGAAGAGTTAGCTTCTGTAGCCTTTTTGACCAATTCTGACGCTCATTCCCTGCCTAAAATAGGCCGGGAGTATAACCTCCTGGCCTTGGCGGAGCCTTCCTTTGCAGAATTGGTTTTGGCCCTTAAGGGCAGGGAAGGCCGGGGGATAGTCAAGAATTATGGGCTGGATCCCAAGCTGGGGAAGTACCACCGGACTTATTGCCTGGTTTGTGAAGATACCGTGGAGCTGCCGCCACCGGTGTTCACCTGTCCACGCTGTGGCGCCGGAGGTAATAAGGTGGTTAACGGGGTTTTGGACCGGCTTAAATCCATCGCTGACAGCCCGGAGCCGCAATCGCCGCCGGGGAGGCCACCCTACCAGTATCAGGTGCCCTTGCAGTTTTTGCCCAAAGTGGGGGCAAAAACTTTAGATAAGCTGCTGGCCAGCTTTGGTACGGAAATGGCCGTGCTGCACCAGGCGCCTGGGGAGGACCTGGCAAAGGCGGCCGGTGATACTGTGGCCGGGTTAATCCTGGCAGCAAGAGCAGGTGAGTTGTCAGTAATAGCGGGTGGTGGCGGGAGGTATGGGAAGGTGAGCTGGGGGGAGTAACCGGAATAGCGCACCTTGCTAAGTTAATTTCATAACGGTATCTGCAAACTTCTTGAAATCTTCCAAATGGTTTTCGATAATGGTTTTAATAATATTCACATTTATAGATTGATAATCGTGTACGGCAATATTCCGAAAGCCGACCATTGCCTTTAACTTTAAGTTCATCTCCTCATTGATTAGCTTATTTTGGTATAGCATTTCGAAAGCATCGCGACTATTTTGCGGAATTCCGAAGTTTTTTTCCGATACAATATGCATGGCTAGATCAATACATGCTTCGCAGGCCCTTTGGATGTTCAAAATAATGGCATCTTGTTTTGTGAAGTTCTCTAAATTTTGAGGATTATTTTCGTATTCCTCATTTATTCTTTTTATACAGCGTTTAATGGTTTGCAGTTTATTATAAATGACATCATTAGGAATCATACATTGATCCCCTTTCTTGTAATTTGTCAAATATGCATTGCCGTTCCTCATTTAATTTTGAGTACTCTTTAAAAGCGTTCATTTGAAATACCATTCTTCTTTGGGGATCTTTGTCATAAATGACTTTTCCCGTTGCGACTACTTGTGCCCTGAATACCGTACTCGCATTTTTTAAATTAACCAAATCGACTTCTCTGCCCAACATGTCGGCCAATTCTTGCGCCATCATAAAGGTTTCATAATCGCTTAGTTTTTTATCTGTTAAAAAAGCAATGTCAATATCGCTATCCTGTGTCATCGTGCCTTTTACTCCGGATCCAAAAAGAATAATGACATAGGGAGATATTTTTTTGGCTAAATAATTTACAATTTGGTCTATTTGAGTTTGGTTAATTTTCATCCAAATTACACCCCGTACCAACAGTTATTTGTTACATCTGCTAATTCAATTTTGCCTTCTTGCCGGAGACAATTTTTACCTATTACTATTATACCACTGGAACTAATGTTTGAAAACAAAAAACATTTATACATGAATGTACTTAAATACGGAAATTTTGGTTCAGGGGGTTCGGCGTTTATGGTTTGTAAGGGTGTTTTCGTTACCACAGATGCCTCGGGAGCAGTTGCCGGAGCCAGGATGGGGCATGTAGTGGTAGTGGTAGATGTTATCAGCATGTCTACCACTCTGGAGGCCGCCCTGGAT
>JAJZTU010000106.1:8919-10266 GCA_021848765.1 Bacillota bacterium | reverse complement strand
AGCTCCACATCCTTGCGCATGGACATATCAATATAATCGTTAGGAATTACCACATCCCTTGGCCTTAAAAGGTGGTTAATACTGCCCACCCCACCTTCGGCCAGGATTTTTTTCACCCCTGCCTGGCGAAAGACCCAGAAAACCTGCCGGGAAGCATCCGCCCGGCTTACCCCCCGGCGCCATCCATGCATCTTTAAGGTTAAAACTTTTTTTCCCTGGTAATTAAACAAGGGGGGTATTCCCTTAGATGCACTCGTGTTATAATTATACAATGGTAAATTTTATAACACGGTGGGATGCCCAGTGGTACTCGAATTAATACCAGGACGAGACTACCCAAACACGTATAGGGAATTCACCCAGATGTTCCCTGATGATACTGCATGTGTGGCCTTTTTGGAACGGTTACGATGGCCGGGAGGCTTTCTCTGTCCAATCTGCCAGTCAGCCTCAATTCCTTGGAAGGCTTCTTGGAAGGAAAACTGTTATCGTTTGCTTTGCCCAATCTGCCATCACAAAACTTCCATGACTGCGGGAACCATTTTTGATAAGACGCGAACCCCTTTGAGGACTTGGTTTGAAGCAGCCTGGCACGTAAGCACCGCCAAGAATGGTATGTCAGCTAAAACTTTGGAGCGAACTATCGGAATTAACTACAAAGTAGCGTGGATGATGCTACATCGTTTTAGAGTAGCGATGGTAAACATCGAACGTAGCAAGTTGTCTGGCGTTGTAGAAATAGACGAGAGTTTTGTTGGTGGCGAAGAACAAGGTAGCAAACGTGGTCGTGGCACTAACAAAAGTATTGTGGTGATTGCCGTAGAGATTAAGCAGCCCAAAGGTTTTGGCCGAGTCAGAATGCGCCATATTCCAGACTGTTCCGGTGAAAGCTTACTGCCATTTGCGTGCGATGTGATTGTTCCTGGATCGGTGGTACGTACCGATGGGTGGACAGGTTACAACCGGTTACCAGACCACGGATTCATCCGGGACATAATAGTACAGTCATCTTCAAGTGATCCAGCCCATGTTTCTATGCCGGGAGTTCATCGAATCGCAAGTTTACTAAAACGATGGATTCTTGGTACGCACCAAGGATCGGTATTACCTCCCCATCTGCAATCCTACTTGGAAGAATTTACATTCAGATTTAACAGACGTAAGTCACGAAGCCGTGGTCTTGTTTTTCGAAGGCTTCTTGAACAGGCAGTTATTACTGAACCGACTACCATGGCCGATATAATACACGGCTATGACTGGAGTTAACATTGGATAATTATGCTCTATTTATGAATATTTAGTAATTAGTGCACCTAAGGGAATACCCCCCTAAAACTAAATAAACAT
>JAJZTU010000106.1:0-8909 GCA_021848765.1 Bacillota bacterium | reverse complement strand
CTTGCTGGCTGCGGAAAATGTTCTATCTTTAAGAAAAACTAAATAAACATTGCTACAACTTAGCGAAACATGTTACAATTAAGTGTGAAAATTTGCTCAGGAGGACACGACGTGAGTAAGGTACTGATTATTGATGATGATAAATTCATTGTCCGTATTGTCAGCGACCGTTTGATTAAGGAAGGTTTTAAAGTTACTGCTGCGATGGACAGTGTTTCCGGTCTCAATGCAGTATACGAGTCTACTCCTGATATAATTTTGCTGGATGTTGTTCTCCCTGGCGGAAAGAATGGAACGGAGATTTGCCGGTTGCTGCACAATGACACCCGGACCAGTCATGTTCCCATTATCATGCTTACATCCCGCCGGGAAACCAACGATATTGTGTCTGGGTTAGAGGCCGGAGCTGATGACTACATGACTAAGCCTTTTGATACTATGGAACTGGTAGCCCGGATAAAAACTCATCTGCGCAGGGCCAAACATGAAAAGTCCTTTAACCCCTTAACCGGTCTTCCCGGAAACGTATTGATTGAAGAACAGATTAAAACCAAGGTCAAAGATCCAAGTGTACCTTTTGCCGTATTATATTTGGATCTGGATAATTTTAAGGCCTATAATGATGCCTATGGCTTCTTAAAAGGTGATGAGGTCATTAAACTTCTGGCCCATATCGTAGAGCAGTGTATTAGGGAATTGGGCAACAGAGACGATTTTGTCGGTCATATCGGTGGGGATGACTTTATTGCTGTTACAACACCGGACAAAGTTGATATCCTATGTCCGAGGTTGATTACCCAATTTGATAGTACAATCCCCTTGTTCTATAGTTTGGAGGACCGCAAAAAGGGCTATATCGTCACCTATGACAGACAGGATAATGAAGTGAAATATCCATTGGTAAGTCTTTCAATTGCTGTAGTAACCAACGAAAAAAGGCAGCTTACAACCCATTGGCAGGTGGCCGAAGTTGCTTCTGAACTTAAAAGATTTGCTAAAACCCTGCCTGGCAGTAACTATGTTAAAGATAGGCGTACGCGTTAAAATGCCCTGGGCCACACTACCAAGGGCATTTTGATTTTCTGCGCGCCCGGCACACCTGGTTGGGCAAACCAAACTTTCTTTATTCGAGGGGGGTAAAATAATGGGTGATTGGGTATTATGGGTTACTGTAGTGTTAATGTTAATAGGGGTAGCGGGCACAATCCTACCCCTGCTGCCCGGACTGGCCTTAATCTTTCTCTCCGGTTTGGGTTACGGAATTTATGATAGATTTCAGCATGTTTCACCGGTGGTAATAGTGGTGTTAGCGGTATTAACTGCTTTGGGCCTGGGTGTGGATTACTTCGCCGGGGTTGTTGGGGCTAAAAGTTCAGGTGCATCCAAATATGGAACCTGGGGAGCCCTGCTGGGGGGTGTCTTAGGAATCTTGTTTTTGCCTTGGGGAGTGCTGATCTTCCCACCGGCGGGTGTAATTACCGGGGAACTTATCGCAGGCAAAAACTGGAGTCAGGCAGTAACTACCGCCTGGGGTACCTGCCTGGGAATGCTGGGGGGAGCAGTTGCCAAGGTTTTGCTGGCAGTGCTGATGACAGGTTTGTTTATCTGGGATGTCCTGACCTGACACATGGTTAAGCGAACATAAATTACTATATTATAAGTAGACAATTAAGGGACACTTCCTGCGGGGAGTGCCCCTTAAATTTTGCGCAAATTTAATGGATACGCCGGAATACCCCGATAACCTTGCCCAGTATGGATACCTCTTTTACCAGGATGGGCTGCAAGCTGGGGTTTTCCGGTTGCAGCCTGATATGATCACTTTCTTTGTAAAAAGTCTTAACAGTGGCTTCATCCTCGAGCAAAGCCACAACTATGTCGCCATTTTTGGCGGTAGACTGCTGTCGGACCAGGACATAATCCCCGTCAAGGATTCCGGCTTCAATCATGCTATCCCCGCGCACTGAGAGAATAAATACATTATCACTGCGGACAAAATCCAAGGGTAATGGAAAGGAGTCTTCCACATTTTCTACGGCCAGGATAGGTTGTCCGGCTGTGACTTTTCCTACAACCGGTACATTGACCATTTCTTTTTTAATGATATCAGAGCTGCCATCAGTTATTTCAATAGCCCTGGGTTTGGACGGATCTCTGCGGATATAGCCCTTTTCTTCAATCTGGGCCAAGTGGCCATGGACAGTGGAACTGGAGCTTAGTCCAACAGCTTTCCCGATTTCCCGGACAGAGGGCGGATATCCCTTGGTCCGGGTCTCCTTTTTAATAAAGTCCAAAATGGCAATTTGTCGGGCAGATAAGTCAAGAGTCATTACATGCACCTCCGTACGATAATTTACATTTACCATTATATCACAACAGGGAAAAATTTCAAACGTCTGTTCGCGAAAAATTTAAATTTTTTTTATTATAACTCATTGACAAAAAACAAATGTTCGTGATATCCTTTATTCAAGCCAAACATTAGTTCTTTGGGTGATAGATTGGGAACTAACGAAGCTTTCTGATTGGAGAGGATAGTTAATGACTAAAAGAACAAAAAAGAACTTGAAAAAAGTAATCAGAAAAATACCTATTCTATTAATTGGCCTTATTACTATAGTGCTGGTTTTAATTTCCCTTGGACCCACCCAGGCCAAAAGCAGTACCGGCGCCGATTATCAAATAGTTGTGGTCCGGGAAGGGGAAACCCTTTGGAAGATTGCCAAAAAGCATACCGTTAACGGTGATATCAGAGAGTTCATTCACCAGATGAAAAAGCTAAACAACCTGGAGCATTCAGTGATTTATCCCGGTCAAAAGTTAATTGTTCCAAACGGTGAATGATCCTCATTAGCGAGTAAAATAATGCTTTCAAATTATTAGAAGGTTTTTAGCCTCAGCCGTCGAATATTTAAATGTTAGAAATAGTCGACAAAATGAGGTGGAAAGATGAATAAAGTCAAGGTTGTTATCATCGGTGCCGGCCAGGGTGGATCATCAATATATAATCTTCTCAAGGGAGTTAACTATGTTAACATTGTGGGTGTAGCAGATATTAATGAGGATGCCCCCGGGATGCTTCTGGCCAAACAGGATGGAGTCTATGTAACCAATGACTTTGTAAAGTTGTTTGAACAACAAAAAGGGATAGATGTTATAATCGAAGCTACCGGCAGGGCGGATGTACAGAGGCGTATCCATCAAAGCAAGACCGATAAAGCCGCGGTAATGGATGCCCAAGCTGCTGATTTAATGATGATGGTATTAAAAGATAAACATGAATTAATGCTGGAAAAGGAAGAACTCCTGGAGATAAAGCGGATTAAAGGGGAACTGGATGCTATTTTAAACTCGGTACAAGAGGCTATTGAAGTTACGGATAATAACGGTATCATTAAATACGTTAACCCGGCATTTTCGATAATAACCGGTATCCCGGAAGACCAACGGATTGGTAGAAACATTTTTACAGAGTCTCCCGATGGTGCTCTGGCTGAATGTTTAAGAAACAAGAAACGTATATTCGGTCAGCGGACCAAGGTTGGCGGTACTAATGTCGAAGTATTGTCCAACGCTTCCCCTATTATAGTTGAGAATAAGCCAGAGGGGGCAGTGGTGGTATTTAATCATCTGACCGATGTTATGAAAATCATGGATGAGTTAAAAAAGAGCACAACAATAATTGAAAACCTCTATGATCGTCTTGGTCAGATTACCGGAAGCAAATATTCCTTTGATACTATAATCGGAAACAACGAAGAACTCAGAAAAGTTATCGGAGTGTCTAAGAAAGCTGCTGCCAGCAATTCCACCGTTCTGCTGCTCGGTGAGAGCGGTACAGGTAAGGAATTATTTGCTCATGCTATTCACCAGGCCAGCCCAAGAAAAGATAAGCCGTTTATTAAGGTTAATTGCGCAGCTATTCCCGAAAGCCTGTTAGAGAGTGAATTTTTTGGTTATGAAAAGGGCGCTTTTACCGGAGCGGTGAAATCGAAACTAGGAAAGTTTGAGTTGGCGAACGGTGGTTCCATTTTTTTGGATGAGATTGGTGACATGAACCTCTATCTCCAGGCTAAGCTACTCAGGGTTTTGCAGGAAATGGAATTCGAGAAGATAGGGGGTACCCACACTGTCAAGGTGGATGTCAGAGTTATAGCAGCCACCAATAGGGATCTCAAAGAACTTATTAAAAAGGGAGAGTTCAGGGAAGACCTCTACTATCGGTTAAATGTTGTAGAATTAACTATTCCACCTTTGCGGAAACGCAAGGATGATCTGCCATTTTTAATCAACCATTTGATTGTGAAGTTCAACCGCCAACTGGGTAAAAAAGTTAAAGGTATTGCAAAGAATGCGGAGAATATCTTGACAGCTTATGATTGGCCGGGAAATATTAGAGAGTTGGAGAATGTTATTGAACGGGCAATGGTTACCGCTGATGAAGATATAATCTCCCACAAACATCTGCTCCAGTCCATTGAGCAATTGAGTGATTTCTCCCAAGCTCAGGTTTCAGAAATTGTGCCTTTTGATGAAATGGAAAGAGTTTTGCTGAAAAAAGCCCTGGAGAGGTATGGCAACTCCGTAGAGGGTAAGAAACTGGCCGCCAAGGCCCTGAATATCTCCCTGGCCACTTTGTACAATAAAGTAAAAAGGTATAATTTAGCTTAAAGTCACAAATAAAATTCTGCAACAGAATAATCGTTCCTGTACCCAGCCGGTCCAATAGGCCGGTTTTTTGTTTCAAACAGGATCCCTTTCTATTAGTTAGAAATTACTAACAATACATTCCAAAGTTTAGAAAAATGCCCAAAGTATTGGTTATTGTATACAATACACCTATTTAGCCATTGTCAAAGAACTTATTAATTCTAAAATTCAGAAAACCAGCGAATACATTGCTGGGCTTGAGGTTATCCAATACGTTAAAATAGGCCATTCTATAATTTTCGTAGAATTGGCATATGTTTTGCTTGTAAATACTACTGATGCAAAGTTCATGCCCAAAGGGTAGGAGAGGAGGAAAGCTGTAGTGCGGGAAATCAATGTACAGTCCATAATTGAAACAGTAGCCAAACTCTGTACGGAAGCTAATTATTTTCTGGGTAGCGATGTATTGGACGCAATCAAAGAAGCGAAGGAGAAGGAAGCTTCCACTCTTGGTAAGGACATTTTAGAACAATTGGTTACCAACGCCGCCATCGCCAGGGAAGAATCTGTGCCCATGTGTCAGGATACTGGGTATGCTGTTATTTTTGTTGAGTTGGGCCAGGATGTCCATATTGTTGGCGGAGCGCTCAATGATGCTATTAATGAAGGTGTTCGTAAAGGATATACGGAAGGGTATCTTCGCAAGTCAATAGTGGGGCATCCTCTGGAAAGAAAGAATACAGGAGATAATACTCCGGCTGTTATTCACGTCAAAGTGGTACCTGGCGATAAGTTGAAAATTACCATTGCGCCCAAAGGCGGTGGTAGCGAAAACATGAGTGCAATTAAAATGCTTAAACCTTCTGAAGGAGTAGAGGGAGTTAAGAAATTTGTAGTAGAAAGCGTTAAGGCTGCGGGATCCAATCCTTGTCCGCCCATAGTAGTAGGTGTTGGAATTGGCGGCACCTTTGAGAAATGTGCTTACCTGGCTAAAGAGGCCCTTTTGCGGCCTGTAGGCGAACAAAATCCTCTGCCGGACATAGCCAAGTTGGAACAAGATCTCCTTCAGGCCATTAACAAGCTGGGAATCGGCCCTCAGGGTCTAGGTGGCCGCACTACTGCTTTGGCAGTACATATAGAGATTTATCCTGCTCATATTGCCAGTTTGCCGGTAGCAGTTAACATCAATTGTCATGCTGCCCGGCACAAAGAAGCTATCTTGTAGGTTGGAGGTGGACCAATGGCACAGGTAAGAATTACTACGCCGCTGACAGATGAAGTGGTAGAAAAGCTAACCATAGGCCAACAGGTGTTGATCTCAGGGAAAATTTACACTGCCAGGGATGCTGCACACAAAAAACTAGTTGACCTGTTAAAGGAAGGAAAGCCACTACCCATAGATATCGAAGGACAAATTGTCTATTATGTCGGTCCATCGCCGGCAAAACCGGGACAGGTAATTGGTTCTGCAGGCCCAACTACCAGTGGCAGGATGGACGCCTATGCCCCCACGCTAATGGGAGAGGGATTAAAAGGTATGATTGGCAAGGGCTCCAGGACTAAGGAAGTAATCGAGGCTATGCAAAAATACAAGGCAGTGTATTTTGCTGCCGTGGGTGGAGCAGCCGCCTTAATTGCCAAAAAAATTACCTCGAGTAAAGTTATAGCCTATCCCGAATTAGGACCTGAAGCTATTCACGAGTTAATAGTTGAAGATTTGCCGGTCATAGTTGTCAACGATATATACGGTAGGGACCTCTATCAGGAAGGTATCAAGAACTACGCAATAAACGATTAGTACAGCGCAATAACGAGTAATTCAGCGTTAAGTGTTTGGATTTAACCGTATTAGTGTAAGATTTGCTGAAACACATTAAAGGGTTTAAGGAGGAGGTTTTAAACATGTCATTAAAGGAAGAAGCTATCCAACTGCATCGTGAAAAAGTCGGGAAAATCGAAGTGATTAGCAAAGTAGGAGTAAACAACGAAAAGGACCTTAGTCTGGCCTATTCACCTGGTGTTGCTGAGCCTTGCAAAGAGATTCATGAAAACATTGAGAAGGTATATGACTATACTGCCAAAGGCAATCTGGTAGCCGTGGTGTCTGACGGCACGGCAGTTCTGGGTTTGGGTGACATCGGTCCCGAGGCAGGTCTGCCCGTAATGGAAGGTAAAGCTGTACTCTTCAAAGCCTTTGCCGGTGTGGACGCCTTTCCAATCTGTCTGGGCACAACCGACCCCGAAAAAATTATTGAAACCGTAAAACTCCTTCAACCAACCTTTGGCGGTGTGAATTTGGAGGACATTGCAGCTCCTAACTGCTTCATCATTGAAGAGCGCCTAAAAAAAGAAGCCAGCATCCCTATCTTCCATGATGACCAGCATGGTACTGCTATTGTCGCAGCTGCCGGTCTTATCAATGCCCTTAAGGTAGTTGGCAAAAAAATAGATGAGGTCAAGATCGCTGTTAATGGTGCCGGGGCGTCAGCGATGGCAGTAACCAAGCTACTGATGAGCCTGGGAATCAAAAATGTCATTATGTGCGACAGTAAAGGAGCCATTTACGAAGGCCGCACTGAGGGAATGAATAAATATAAAGAGGACATAGCCAGGAAGACTAACCCCGATAAGGTTAAGGGCAAGATAGGGGAGGCCATTATTGGGGCTGACGTCTTCCTCGGTTTGTCAAAAGCCAACCAGGTATCCAAGGAAATGGTTCGGAGCATGGCCAAGGATCCTATTATCTTTGCCATGGCTAACCCTGATCCGGAAATTCTTCCCCCGGATGCCCTTGAAGCAGGTGCAGCTGTGGTAGGAACCGGCCGTTCAGACTTCCCTAACCAGGTCAACAATGTTTTGGCTTTCCCTGGCATCTTTAGGGGAACACTAGATGTTAGGGCAACTGACATCAATGAAGAGATGAAAGTAGCTGCTGCCTATGCTATTGCCAGCCTTATTGGGGAAAATGAACTTAGCCCAACCTATGTAATTCCTAAGCCCTTTGACCCAAGGGTAGCCCCTGCAGTTGCAGTTGCGGTAGCTAAAGCGGCAATGGACTCGGGAGTTGCAAGAATTAAAGTTGATCCGGAAACTATCGCAGAGCGTACCCGGCAACTGGTCGGGAAGTAAGTCGTAGGGAAGCAAAGTCATAAGGAAGTAAAGTCCTAAGGAAGTAAAATCCCAGGGAAGTAAAATTATGTCTGTTAAGCAGCAATCGGTTTAATTTTTCACTAAAAGTAAGCACAACCTCCGGATTTATCCGGAGGTTGTGCTTGTCTTATATCAAAAGGTTTTTAGCCAACAAACAGAACAACAGTTCGAGAGGGTGGGGGACACCTATATTAATTAAGGCTCTTAGTAATCATTTCTTTCACGGTAGCGTACTTCAGAGCATAATCGCTCAGATATTTGCGTAGTTGGAACACCTTACCCACGAAAAAGATTCTATTGTGATTAACATAGACTTTCATAACCAGGACTCCTTTCAAAACAAAGTTAGTCCTAGTTTATGCATAAATCACCAGAAACATACCGGATTGGGACAAACGTCGCACACAAATTGGCTTAGATGCAATATTATAGTATAATCGGATTAGTATCTTGTAATGTTTCATAAGACTTGGCGTATTATAAGGTGTTAATTCTAACTGATTGGTGGTATCTGTAAATGAAACTCTGCGAATTAGATCCAACTAAGCGTTGTGACCAATGCGGTGATTGTGAAACCTGCGACTTGGACCCATTTAAGAAATGTGATGATTGCTGTAAGTGCCTGGATGAAGCAGACTATGCAGGCGTAACCATAGAGCGGATTATTATTGATGATAAATTACAACCAAAAGGCCTGTTGCATTAACTCCCAGGTATAGAGAACATTAAACAACATCTTAGAAGGGCTTATACGGGCAAATAGAGGCCATGTTTTTGGAGTATAACCATTCATAAAATGGCTATGCGGATGTCAACCGGATTATCCGGGGTCATTAGTATTGGGACTACTTCCGATAATAATAATTATGTTAACTAGATTAGCTCGAGTGCAGATTTTGATTGTATTGATTTGCCTGCTTACTTGAGCTATTTTGTGCCTCTATTTTGTTTGTAGCTAGGGATGGTATTTTCACTTCTTCTGCTCATTCCGTAAGTGCAGTTTTATTTTGAGGTGCAAGCGTAATAAATAAGGCGACTCCAGCAAGGATTCCCATAACTCCACCAAAGTAAAAAGGTGCCGGTGCCCCAAAACGGCTCCAAAGAAAACC
>JAJZTU010000105.1:6715-10323 GCA_021848765.1 Bacillota bacterium | reverse complement strand
TTCCAGGTGCGTCCTTGAAACTCCATCTACTCCACCTCCTCAGGGCTGCCGATACGGCCGAGAATTGCAGAAGCTGCGGCTACCGCCGGGCCGGAGAGGTAAACTTCGCTTTCCGGGTGACCCATACGGCCTACAAAATTCCGGTTGGTTGTGGCCAGGCCCCGCTCGCCCTTAGCCAGAATGCCCATGTGCCCACCCAGGCAGGGCCCGCAGGTAGGCGTACTTACAGCAGCGCCGGCATCAATAAAGATGTCAAACAGCCCTTCATGCATGGCCTGCTTGTAGATGGTCTGGGTACCCGGAATAACTACCATGCGCACATTCTTATGGACTTGGTGGCCTTTAATGACCTGGGCGGCTTCCCGCAGGTCTTCCATGCGGCCGTTGGTACAGGAACCAACGACAACCTGGTCGATCTCCACATTGCCCACTTCACTGATGGGCCGGGTGTTCTCCGGCAGGTGGGGGAAAGCAACGGTAGGCTCAATCCGGGAGCAGTCATATTCGATAACCCGGGCATACTTGGCATCCTCATCGCTCCTGTAGAGCTTGTAGGGCCGTTGAGCCCGGTCTTTGACATAGTCAAGGGTGATCTGGTCAGGCTCGATAATCCCGTTCTTGCCTCCGGCTTCAATCGCCATGTTGGCCATAGTCAGGCGTCCGTCTATGGAGAGGTTGCGGATGGCTTCCCCGGTAAATTCCATGGCCTGGTAAAGGGCGCCGTCCACACCGATGTCTCCGATGGTATGGAGAATGAGGTCCTTACCGCCGACCCACTTGTTCAGCTTGCCGGTGTAGACAAACTTAATGGACTCAGGGACCCGGAACCAGACTTCACCGGAAGCCATTCCGGCTGCCATGTCGGTGGAACCCACCCCGGTGGAGAAAGCCCCCAAGGCGCCATAAGTACAAGTATGGGAGTCAGCGCCGATAACTACATCCCCGGGACCCACCAGTCCCTGTTCAGGAAGCAGGCAGTGTTCAATACCCATACGCCCTACTTCGTAATAGTTGGTGATATCATGCTTGCGGGCAAAGTCCCGGACCATTTTGGCCTGCTCAGCGGACTTGATGTCCTTGTTAGGGGTGAAATGGTCGGGAATGAGGGCGATGCGCTCCTTGTCGAAAACATCAGGCACACCGATTTTCTCAAATTCCTTGATCGCCACCGGTGCGGTAATGTCATTGCCCAGAACCAGGTCAACTTTACAGTTGATGAGTTCACCCGGTTCAATGCGGTCCTTGCCTGCGTGGGCGGCCAGGATCTTTTCTGTGATGGTCATTGCCATTATGTAGTCACCTCATTTGCGTGTATTTTGGCGTCCGTAATACTATACCCCGTCCCGGTCTTTGCCGTTGCTGTGGCCCAGGCTGGCTTCATATTCCAGCTTGTTGCCTGCATTGATATAAGCCCTGGCGCTGGCTTCAAGGACGTCGGTGCTGACCCCGCGGCCGATAAAGATGTGGCCTTGCTGGTCCTTCAGGCGGACAACCACTTCACCCAAGGCGTCTTTTCCGCCGGTTACGGCGTTAATGGCGTACTGGACCAGTGTGCCCTGCCAGCCGGTGATCTTCTCAATGGCCTTATAAATGGCATCCACAGGGCCATCTCCACAGGCGGCTTCTTCGATGAATTCCTCGCCTCTGCGCAGGCGTACCGTTCCGGTGGGAAGCATGGTGCTGCCGCTGGAGATGTGGAAATAGTCAATCGTATAGGTCTCGGGGACACGGAGGATTTCGCCTTCGACGATTACTGCCAGGTCATCGTCACTGATCTCCGGTTTCCTGTCAGCCAAATCCTTAAAGCGCCTGAAGGCCGCTTCCAATTGTTCATCATTGAGCTGGTAGCCCAGCTGTACCAGGCGGTCCCTGAAAGCGTGACGGCCGGAGTGCTTGCCCAGGACGATATTGTTCTGGTGGATGCCAATTAAGGTAGGGTTCATGATTTCATAAGTGGTGCGTTCTTTAAGTACTCCGTCCTGGTGGATGCCGGATTCGTGGGCAAAGGCGTTTTTGCCTACTACGGCCTTGTTGGGCTGTACCTTCATGCCGGTGAGGCTGCTCACCAGGCGGCTGGTCCGGTAGATTTCCTCGTAGTTTATTTTAACTTCCTTTTGATAGAAGCTGCGGCGGGTGTAGAGGCCCATGACGATCTCTTCCAGGGCCGCATTGCCTGCCCGCTCGCCAATTCCGTTAATAGTGCATTCGACCTGCTGGGCGCCGTTTTGGATAGCAGCCAGGGAGTTAGCTACCGCCAGGCCCAGGTCATTGTGGCAGTGGACGCTGACGATGGCCTTATCGATATTAGGCACCCGTTCCCGGATGTCGGCGATGAATTTGCCAAACTCGTCAGGAGTGGCGTAACCTACGGTGTCGGGGATATTTACTGTAGTAGCCCCGGCCTTGATGGCTGCTTCAATTACCTGGCAAAGGTAGTCCAGGTCGCTGCGGAAGGCATCCTCAGCGGAGAATTCCACATCAGCGGTGTACTGCTTGGCGTATTTTACCGCCCAGGCTGCCTGTTCCAGCACCTCATCCCGGGTCTTCTGCAGCTTGTGCTTCAGATGGATGTCAGAGGTGGCGATAAAGGTGTGAATCCGGGGTTGGCCGGCCTCCTTGATGGCCTCCCAGGCCCTGTCGATATCCAGTTGGCCGGCCCTGGCGAGACCGCAGATGGTAGCGCCCTTAATCTCTCTGGCAATGGCCTGCACAGCGGCAAAGTCTCCGGGTGAGGCGATGGGAAAGCCGGCCTCAATGATGTCTACCCCCAGTTTAGTCAACTGCCGGGCAATCTCCAGCTTTTCCTTAATATTCAGGCTCACCCCCGGTGACTGTTCGCCGTCCCGCAGGGTGGTATCAAAGAAATAAATCCGCTTATTCAATTTTTCTCCCCCCTAGCTCTATCCACAATGGCTTCGTCAATACAGGCGCCCCCCAGGACCATGGGGTAGACGTTTTCACGGCCGCACACAGTGCAGTCCACAATAACCGGCCCGGGGGTGTTGAGGGCCTCTGTTAACACGGGCTCCAAGTCATCAGGCCTGTTAATCCGGAAACCCGCTGCCCCATAACACCCGGCAAACATGGCAAAGTCCGGCTGGCCGGTATAGTCTACACCAAAGTAGCGTTCATCACAGTAAAACTCCTGGAGCTGGCGCACCATCCCCAGTTGGTGGTTGTTGAGAATAATTACCTTAATGGGCAGTTTATGCTCAACAGCTGTACCAAATTCCTGCATGGACATCTGGAAACTGCCGTCACCGGTGATACAGACCACCATTTGGTCCGGACAGCCCAGTTGTGCTCCTACTGCGGCGGGAAAACCATAACCCATGGTACCCAATCCGCCGGAGGAAATAAATGTCCGGGGACGGTTAGCCAGGTAATGCTGGGCAGCCCACATCTGGTGCTGGCCCACATCGGTGGTGACAATAGCATCCCCTTTGGTTAATTCCTGGAGTTTTTGGAGTACCTGCCAGGGATGCAGCCGGGCCCAGCGGCAGCCCTTTTCCGGCTTCAGTACCAGCGGGTACTGTTCTTTTAGTTCCTGGATTCTCTTCAGCCATTCCGGGTGCTCTGCCGGCGCCAGGTGGTTGAGCAGTTCCTGG
>JAJZTU010000105.1:0-6705 GCA_021848765.1 Bacillota bacterium | reverse complement strand
TGGATAACCACCCGTACATCACCGACTATAGGTATGTCAAAACGCACATTTTTACCTATCTCGGCAGGGTCAATATCAACATGAATGATTTTAGCATTAGGGGCAAAACCGCTGACTTTGCCGGTCGCCCGGTCGTCAAAGCGTACACCCAGCCCAATGAGCACATCACATTCAGTTACCGCCTGGTTGGTGAATTTAGCTCCGTGCAGCCCCAGCATTCCCAAGGACAGGGGGTGCGAGCGCGGGAAGGAGCCTATGCTCATCAGGGTATTCACAACCGGGGCCTGGATGGTTTCCGCCAGAGTCAGCAGTTCTTCGCTGGCCCCTGAAGCAATGATCCCCCCACCGGCAAAGATTAGCGGACGCTCTGCGGTCAAAATGGCTTTGGCCGCCTGGATAATCTGCTTGGTGTTTCCTTTGTAGGTCGGCTTGTAGCCCTGGGGCCGTACATCCTTGGGATTGCTGCAGGTAATTACTGTTTCCAGAACATCTTTGGGAATATCAATAAGTACAGGACCGGGCCTGCCGGTAGATGCTATCAGAAAAGCCTGTTTAACGATTTTCGGTAGGTCCTGGGCTTTTTTCACCAGATAATTATGTTTGGTAATCGGAATGGTAATCCCGGTGATGTCCACTTCCTGAAAAGCGTCCGAGCCTACTAACTGGGTGTGGACCTGTCCGGTAATAATCACCATAGGAATGGAATCACCGTAAGCATTGGCAATTCCGGTAACCAGGTTGGTCGCCCCGGGACCGGAAGTTGCTATGCAGACCCCTACCTTTCCGGTGGCCCGGGCATAGCCGTTAGCAGCGTGAGCCGCCCCCTGTTCTTGCCGTACCAGGACATGCTTGATTTTCTTCCCGTAAAGGGCATCATACAATGGGAGGATTGCTCCCCCGGGATACCCGAATACTACTTCAACTTCTTCTTCCTCCAGTAGTCGGACTACAGCCTCCGCCGCCGTTATTTCCATGGTATCCCTCCTTGTTATGAAATACGGCCCTTTACGGGCCGCACACAACCACTTTGCAGTATTTAGTCTTTCTTTTTCAACCAAGGCATCATGGCCCGCAGCTCTTTTCCAACTACTTCAACGGGATGTTCCTGCTCTGCCTTGTTGATGGCATTAAATACAGGGCGGTTAGCCTGGTTTTCCAGGATCCAATTCCGGGCGAATTCGCCGTTTTGGATTTCTTTAAGTACTTTTTTCATTTCCTTACGGGTTTCTTCGTTGATGATCCGCTTGCCGATCATGAAGTCCCCGTACTGGGCGGTGTCACTGATGGAGTAGCGCATCCAGGACAGGCCGCCTTCATACATTAAGTCCACGATGAGCTTCAGCTCATGGAGACACTCGAAATAGGCCATTTCAGGAGCATAACCGGCTTCCACCAGGGTGTCAAAGCCTGCCTTAACCAGTTCGGAAGCGCCGCCGCAGAGGACAGCCTGCTCACCGAAGAGGTCGGTTTCAGTTTCTTCCTTGAAAGTGGTCTCAAAAACCCCTGCCCGTGTGCAGCCAATGCCGCAGGCATAGGCCAAAGCCAGGTCCTTCGCCTTGCCGGTGTAGTCCTGGTAAATGGCGATTAGCCCAGGTACCCCCGCTCCCTGCTCATACATCCGGCGTACCATGTGACCGGGGCCCTTGGGAGCTGCCAGGAAGACATCCACATTGGCAGGGGGCACGATTTGGCCAAAATGGATATTAAAGCCATGGGAAAACATGAGGGCTTTGCCCTCGGTTAAGTACGGAGCGATTTCAGCTTCATAGATAGCCCGCTGGGTCTCATCCGGAGTGAGTATCTGGATGATTTGGGCTTGCTGGGCGGCTTCACTGACGGTGGTAACCTTCAGGCCGGCTGCTTCAGCCTCCTGCCAGCGCTTACTGCCGGGACGGAGACCTACAACCACGTTAATACCGCTATCTCTAAGGTTTTGGGCCTGGGCATGGCCTTGGCTGCCATAACCGATAACAGCAACAGCCTTGTTCTTTAACAGGTTTAAATCAGCATCTTCGTTGTAGTAACACTTTACCATTGTTTACTCTTCCTCCTTAGATTCCATGGATGTGGATTTTTGCCCCCGGAGCATGGCTATTTTACCGGTCCGCACCACTTCTCTGATCCCAAATGGCCGCAAGGACTGCTCCAGAGCATTTATTTTGCCTTCATCTCCCGTGGCCTCAATGGTCAGGCTTTTGCGGCCGATATCCACTATTCTGGCCCGGAAAATGTCAACTATCTGCATTATCTCAGCCCGTAAGGACTGGTCGGCGGAATTGACCTTAATCAGCATCAGTTCTCTGTCCACATACTCTTCAGAGGTAATGTCACTGATTTTCAGTACGTCCACCAGTTTGTGGAGCTGCTTGGTAACCTGTTCGATAACCAGGTCATCACCCTCCACCACTATGGTCATGCGGGAAATCCGGGGATTCTCCGTCCTCCCCACTGCCAAGCTGTCAATATTATAGCCTCGCCGGCTGAAGAGCCCGGCAACCCTGGTCAGTACCCCCGGGTTATTCTCCACTAGTACGGCTAGAGTATGGCGCATAGATTAACCCCCAATCATCTTGTTCAGCGACCCGCCTGGAGGCACCATGGGGAATACGTTTTCTTCCTTTTCTACGATGAAGTCCAAAAACACCGGTTTACTGGAGGCCATGGCTTGTTCCAGGGCGGGCTTGACCTGGGCTGCCTCGGTTACCCGGATGCCTTCGGCGCCATAGGCCTCAGCCAGTTTGACAAAATCCGGGGCGGTAATCTCCACATTACAGTAACGCCTTTTGTAGAACATCTCCTGCCACTGGCGGACCATGCCCAGGAAGCCATTATTCATGATAGCTACATTGACCGGAAGCTCGTATTGAACAGCGGTGGCCAGTTCCTGGATGTTCATCTGGATACTCCCATCACCCGCAATGTTAAATACCGTGGCGTCAGGACAGCCTACCTGTGCCCCGATGGACGAAGGGAACCCGTAGCCCATGGTCCCCAATCCCCCTGAGGAGATAAAGGAGCGGGGCTGGGTAAAGGTGTAATACTGGGCAGCCCACATTTGGTGCTGGCCAACCTCAGTACAAATTTTGGCCTCCCTGTCTTTGGTCAGTTCAGAAATTTGTTCAATAACGTACTGGGGCTTGAGACCCCCGCACTTCTGATCATAGGATAAGGGATGTTCCTTTTTCCACCGGGCAATTTTGTCCTGCCATTCTGTGGCCATTTTAGCGGAAACCCGTTCCACCAAGCGGGCCAGGGAGTTTTTCACATCTCCCAGCACACGGATATCTACCCGGACATTTTTCCCCATTTCGGCCGGATCTATGTCAATATGGATAATTTTTGCATCAGGAGCAAAGGTGGCCACATTTCCGGTTACCCGGTCATCAAATCTGGCTCCTACAGCAATTAGCAAGTCACAGTCACTGACAGCGTAGTTGGCATAGGCGGTCCCGTGCATACCCAGCATCCCCAGGGACAAGGGATGATTCTCCGGGAAACAGCCCATGGCCATCAGGGTGGTGGTTACCGGGGCCAGGATCAGTTCTGCCAACTGTTTCAGTTCCGCGCTGGCATGGGAGGCTATAATACCGCCCCCGGCATAGATTACCGGCCGCTGGGCCCCGGCAATGGCCTGAGCTGCCAGGTTAATCTGTTCCTGGCCGGCTTCCACATAAGGATTATATCCCCGTAAATTAACAGTCTCCGGATATTCAAAATCTGTCCGGGTAGCGGAAATATCCTTAGGGATGTCAATCAAAACCGGCCCCGGCCGCCCGGTGGTAGCGATATGAAAGGCCTCTTTGATGACCCGGGAAAGCTCCTTAACATCCTTGACGAGATAATTATGCTTGGTAACCGGCAGGGTAATCCCGGTGATGTCAGCTTCCTGGAAGGAATCTTTACCGATAAAATTAGTTGCTACCTGACCGGTAAGAGCAACCAGGGGAATGGAATCCATATAGGCATTTGCCAGGCCGGTGACCAGGTTGGTTGCCCCGGGGCCGGAGGTAGCCAGGCAGACTCCGGGTTTTCCGGTGGCCCGCGCGTAGCCGTCGGCAGCATGGGCAGCGCCCTGCTCGTGCCTGGTTAGAACGTGGTTTAAGTTACAGTCATAGAGGGCGTCATAGATATTGAGCACACCGCCCCCCGGATAGCCGAAAATAGTGTCCACCCCTTCGGCTTCCAGACTCTTAACCAGGATTTCCGCTCCTGTCAGTTTCATTTACCTCACCCCCCATTGGGCTTTCTATTTGGGCTTTCTATTTGGGCTTTCTATTTGGGATTGCTAACTTAGCTAATTATTTGGACTGCAAATTAAACTATCCGCCTGAGCTTCTAATCGACCTTCAGTACTGCCCCGGTGCTGGCCGAGGTCACCAGTTTGGCATACCTGGCCAGGTATCCTGACCTGACCTTAGGGGCCGGAGGCTGCCAGCCGGCGCGACGGGAAGCGAGTTCTGCCCCGCTGACCAGCAGGTCCAGAGTACAGTTTTCTATATCAATTTTTATCAAGTCACCCTCTTGTACCAGGGCAATGGGTCCGCCTTCAGCAGCTTCGGGAGAAACGTGCCCGATGGAAGCGCCCCGGGTAGCCCCTGAGAAACGGCCGTCGGTAATCAGGGCCACATCCTTATCCAGGCCGATACCGGCAATAGCAGCGGTAGGAGTTAGCATCTCCCGCATGCCGGGTCCCCCTTTGGGCCCCTCATAACGGATAACTATGACATCACCTTGATTGATTTTTTGTCCCATAATAGCTTCAACTGCTTCCTCTTCCGAGGTGAACACCCTGGCCGGTCCGGTATGTTTCATCATTTCCGGCGCTACTGCCGCTCTTTTTACCACTGCACCGTCAGGCGCCAGGTTGCCCTTCAGGGCGGCCAAACCGCCGATGTGGCTGTAGGGTTCTTCCACACTGCGGATAACCTCCCGGTCCAATACCTGCACACCGGAGAGGTTTTCCTCCAGAGTACGCCCGGTAACGGTCATCAGGCCGGTGTGCATCAGGCCCTTGCGGCTGAGTTCAGCCATCACCGCAGGAATTCCCCCGGCGGCATCCAGGTCTTCGATATGATGGTGGCCCGCCGGGCTCAACTTGCAGAGGTGAGGAGTCTTAGCGCTGATCTCGTTGACCAGCTCCAGGTCGAGGGCAACCCCGGCCTCATGAGCAATGGCAGGCAGGTGCAGGATAGTATTGGTGGAACAGCCCATGGCCATATCTACAGTCAGGGCGTTCCGGAAAGCTTCGGGCTTCATTATATCCAGTGGCTTGATGTCCCTGGCCACCAGTTCCAATATTTTTCTCCCGGCTGCCTTGGCCAGCCGCTGGCGAGCCGCCATAACCGCCGGTATTGTTCCGTTGCCGGGCAGGCCCATCCCGAGGACCTCGGTCAGGCAGTTCATCGAGTTGGCGGTAAACATCCCGGAACAGGAGCCACAGCCGGGGCAGGCCTTCTCTTCCAATTCAGCCAGTTCTTCCATAGTCATTTTGCCGCTGCCTACCGCGCCTACCGCCTCAAAGACTGTGGTCACGGAGACATTTTTGCCCTGGAATTTCCCGGCTAACATAGGGCCGCCGCTGATCACGACGGTTGGGATATTCAGCCGGGCGGCTGCCATCAGCATCCCCGGCACTACCTTGTCACAGTTGGGAATGAGCACCAGGCCGTCAAAGGCATGTGCTCTGGTCATAACCTCAATAGAATCTGCAATCAGTTCCCGGCTGGCCAGGGAATATTTCATCCCGGTGTGGTTCATGGCAATACCGTCACATACCCCAATGGCCGGAAACTCGATGGGAGTCCCCCCGGCCATGCGCACCCCGGCTTTAACCGCTTCAGCGATGGTATCCAGGTGGATATGCCCGGGGACTACTTCGTTGTGGGAATTGACAATTCCGATGAGCGGCTGGTCCAGTTCCTCATCAATATAACCCATGGCTTTAAACAGGGAACGGTGAGGAGCCTTTTCCAACCCTTTCTTCATAGCATCACTGCGCAAAATCACTACCTCCTCACTAACTTAACGGTTTAATAACTGCCAGTCTAAAGCCCTTTTTGTTCGGGCCAGGGCTTAAAAGCAAGGTTACCGGCTGGTTGCTTCGGCTACCGTGGCCGGGAAGATTTCCGGCCCGTCAACCTCGGTAAGCTTATGGAAATCCTCAAGCAGTTGATTGAACATAGGTCCGGGTTTGCCGTCGCCGATGGCCCGTCCGTCCACTTTTACTACCGGGATAAGCTCAGCAGCTGTACCGGTCAGGAAACATTCATCAGCAATATAAATATCATGGCGGGTAAAGACATCTTCCCTGACCTCGATACCCCGCTTCCTGGCCAGCTCCATTACCGTATTACGGGTAATCCCCTCCAGGATGCCCATATGCACAGGGGGAGTGATCAGCACACCCTTCTTAATAATGAAGATATTGTCCCCGGTGGCCTCCGAAACATAGCCGTCATGGTTAATCATGACCGCTTCCAGGATGCCGGCCAGGTTGGCCTCAATTTTGGCCAAAATATTATTCAGGTAGTTTAAGGACTTCACCCGGGGATTCACGGCTTCGGAAACATTGCGCCGGGTAGCCACAGTCCTTACATCCAGACCTTTAGCATAGAATTCTTCCGGATACAGTTGAATGGAAGCCCCGATGCAGAACACCGTGGGCTTGGGACATTTCCGGGGGTCCAGTCCCAGGTCCCCTTTACC
>JAJZTU010000104.1 GCA_021848765.1 Bacillota bacterium | reverse complement strand
AGATACCCGCACCAAGGCGTTCCCGGTGCGCATTGAGCTGGAAAACAAGGATGCCGCTTTGAAAGCAGGCATGATTGCTGAAGTGGTCCTGGACACCAAGGCCAGGGAAGGGGTACTCCTGATACCGAAGGAAGCGGTTTTGGACCGTGGAGATAAGAAAATAGCTTTTGTGGTCAACGGTGGTAAAGAAGCTCTGGAAAAGCAGGTAACCCTGGGCCTCAGTGATGATACCAGTGTGGAAGTGGCCAAGGGCTTGAGCGAGGGAGACCAGGTAGTGGTTAACGGGCAGCAGCTCCTTACGGATAAAGCTCCCGTGACCGTACAGGGCGGTAACTAGGGGAATACGGGGGCGGCGCCCTGCAACCGCCCCATCCGGAGCGACCCCAGAAACATAACCGGAGGTACTAAAGATGAAGCTCTCTGACTTTTCCGTCAGCCGCCCGGTAGCTATTTCCATGGTCTTTCTCATGGTGGTCATTTTAGGCCTGGTTTCCATGAGCAAGCTGGCTATCGACCTTTACCCGGAACTGAACTTCCCTGTAGCGGCGGTAGTGACCAATTATGAGGGGGCCGGCCCTCAGGAAATCGAGACCCTGGTCACCAGGCCCATGGAAGAAATTATGGGCACGGTAAACAATGTGGACCATATCACCTCCCAGTCCATGGCCGGTACCTCCCTGGTGCTGGTCTGGTATAACTGGGGCACGGATATGAACTTTGCCACTCTCCAGATGCGGGAGAAACTGGACCGCATTAAACCCATGCTTCCTGACGACATTGACCAGCCCTCAGTGCTCCGGATGGATCCCTCCCAGATTCCCATTGTCCAAATTGGGATGACCGGGGGCCAAAATCCGGCGGAGCTCCGGAATATTGCCGAGGATGTGGTGAAAAACCGCCTGGAACGCCTGGAAGGGGTTGCCTCGGTGGTCATTACCGGGGGACTCACCAGGGAGATTCAAGTGCAGGTAGACCCTGTAAAACTCCAGGGTTACGGTTTGTCCCTGGCCCAGGTGGTCCAGGCCCTCAGGGCGGAAAACCTCAACCTGGCCAGCGGTGAAGTGGTGGATGCCAAGAAAAACCTGGCCATCCGCACTTTGGGTGAATTCCGGGATATTGCAGAAATTGAAAACATCCTGGTAGGGACCTCTCAGGGGAACTTTGTACGCCTGAGAGATATCTCCGAGGTTACGGACGGGTTCAAGAAGGCCAGCCAGCTCACCAGGATGGACGGGCAGGCCAGTCTGGGTATTCACGTCCTGAAACAGACAGGCAGCAATGTGGTCCAGGTAGCCGGCCGGGTTAATACAGAGCTGAAAAAACTGGAGCAGGAACTGGCGGGGAAAAAGGTACATATCCGCACAGTGGTGGACTTCTCAGAGTTTGTCAAGCTGTCTATTGCTAACGTAAAACGCCATACCATTTCCGGGGCGGCGCTGGCTGTTTTGGTACTGTTCCTGTTCCTGCGCAACTGGCGCAGTACGGTGGTGGTGGCCCTGTCCATCCCTATTTCCATAATTTCCACCTTTATTCTGCTGTATTCCTTTGACATGACCCTGAACATGATGTCTTTGGGGGGATTAGCCTTAGGGGTGGGCCGGATGGTGGATGACTCCATAGTAATTTTGGAAAACATCTACCGGCACCGCCAGGAAGGGTACAGCCTCATCGAAGCTGCCAAAAAGGGAAGCTCCGAGGTGGCCACTGCAGTTATGGCTTCAACCTTTACCACAGTGGTAGTATTTTTGCCCATTGTTTTCGTTGAAGGTTTGGCTTCGGAATTATTCCGGCAAATGGCTCTCACCGTTTGCTTCTCCTTGCTGGCCTCACTCTTTGTTTCCCTGACTCTGATTCCCATGCTGTCTTCCAAAGTTTTGCACACTTTGGAGGGTGAAAAGCATTTCAAGCTGGGCCTGAGCCGTTTTTTCTACAATATCAGCGGCAGGTTCATTGACGGCCTGGATGAGAAATACCGCAGGCTGCTGGTCTGGGCTTTGTCCCACCGCAAAACTGTGGTTTTTGGGGTAATCGGGACCCTGGTCGCCAGTTTGGCCCTGCTGCCGGTAATTGGGGCGGAGTTCATGCCCAAGACAGATACCGGGGAAATCAGCGTCAATATTGAGCTGCCTAAAGGGACGGTAATTGAAGAGACCTCCGGGGTGGTTGACAAGGTGGAAGCCATTCTGGACAAAGACATCCCGGAGGTGAAGACAATCTTTACCGGCATCGGCGCAACCGGACGGAACATGGCCCTGGGTGGCAGCGGCCAGACTGAGCTGGCCCAGATACGGGTTAAGGTAGGGAAAAGGAATGAACGGACCCGCCATACCGAGGTAATCGCTGATGACATCCGCAGCCGGTTGAAAAATATACCCGGGGCGAAGTTCCAGGTGAGCATGTCTGACCCCCAACAAGGCGGTCCCCCGGGAGGCGCCCCGGTGCAGGTTACTATCAAGGGGGATGACCTGGGGACCCTGCAGGCGCTGGCAGACCGTACAGCAGAGCTGGTGAAAAAAGTTCCGGGGACCCGGGAAGTGGAGAGCAGCCTGGCTGCAGCCAAGCCTGAGCTCCAGATTCTGATTGACCGGGAGAGAGCAGGTTCTATGGGCCTCACGGCCAGCCAGATTGCTAACACTATCAGAAATGCCATGGCCGGTCAGGTTGCCACCAAGTACCGGCTAGAAGGGGATGAAATTGACATCCGGGTTAAATTGGTTGAACAGGCCGCCGAAAAGCTCAGTGACCTCTCCGGTCTGATAATCACCGCCCCGGGTGGCCAGAGTGTGCCCCTGCGGGAGTTGGCCTTCATTAAGGTGGCCAGGGGGCCTGTGGCTATTGACCGGGAGAACCAGTCCAGGCAGGTTACGGTCAGTTCCCAGATTATCGGCCGGGACCTCAGAAGTATAACCAAAGATGTGCAGGCCAAGTTATCAGCGGTGGAACTTCCACCCGGCTACCAGATTAAATACGGCGGCCAGAATGAGGAGATGATGAAGTCCTTCAAGAGCCTTGCCGAGGCCTTGCTGCTGGCCGTCATTCTGGTGTATATGGTTATGGCCTTCCAGTTTGAATCCTTGTTGTATCCCTTTATTATCATGTTCTCCATGCCTACCACCTTCATTGGGGTGGTACTGGCCCTGGCTATTACAGGCCGTGCCTTCAGTGTCCCTGCCTTTATGGGGGTTATCATGCTGGCCGGTATCGTGGTTACCAATGCTATAGTGCTGGTGGATTATATCAATGTCCTGCGGGGCAGGGGGATGGAGCGGGATGCTGCGATACTAAAAGCAGGCCCCACCAGGCTGCGGCCAATCCTGATGACAGCCCTGACTACGGTTTTGGGGTTGCTTCCATTGACGCTTGGCCTGGGGGAAGGGGCGGAAGCCCAGGCGCCTATGGCAACCGTAGTCGTCGGAGGTTTGACGGTATCCACTTTGCTGACTCTGGTGCTTATACCTGTGGTGTATACCCTGTTTGATGATTTGGGCCGCAAAATTACCGGGCGAAAAGCAGCCGGACAGAAGCTGGCTGAAAGCGTGAACTGAAAGGATTAACAATGAGGTTCAACAATAAGGTTCAACAATAAGGTTCAACAATAAGGTTCAACAATAAGGTTCAACAATAAGGTTAACAATGAGGTTCAAGAATAAGGTTCAACAATAAAGCGTAACACCAAGGAGGCGAGAATCTTGACAAATAAACAGTCACCCCGCAAAAAGGCTGCCTTTGTCCTGGCGGCCATACTCACCCTGAGCATGGTTTTTGGCGGCTTCGGTTTTGCTCAGGAAGGGACCAACCCCGTCCGGGAACTGAGCATAGAGAAGAGCATTGAGCTGGCCCTGGCCGACAACTCCCAGATTAAACAAGCCAAACTGGCAGTAGAGAAGTCCGAAGTTGGCTTGGAAAAGGCCAAAACCTTTGCCGAAGATGACAATATTCCAGGAATGGCTAAGAATACTATTGAGGAAGGCAGACTGAAAAAACTATACCCCCGCCAGGCTGAGGCGGCATTAACCATCGACAAGAAAAGCGAGGAATTCACCGAAAAAAGAATAAAGCTTGAGGTTGAGAAAACTTATTATGATGTGCTGAAGAAGGCTAAGCTCCTGGAGGTTAAAAAGCTTACCCTCCAGCGGGCCCAGGAGCAGGTAAGACTGGCTCAGGCCAACTTCAAGGCCGGGAGGCTTGCCAAGGTGGATGTCACCTCTGCAGAAACCTTGGTTGCTGCTGCTCAGGCGGAGGTTAGCGTCTACGATACCCAGTACAAGGTAGCCGTAATGAACTTCAATAAGCTCATCGGCCTGGATGTAGACACTCCTGTCAAGCTCACCGCCAAGCTGACCTATGCCCCCTTGGCTAAAATTGATCTGGAAAAGAGCATCCGGGATGCACTGGAAAACTCAGTGGACCTGGTCGCTGAGCGGGAAAAGAAGGCTATTTCCGATGTCCTTTTGGGACTCCAGAAAAGCTACTATTCCGCCGCTGTATTCTCTTATCAGGAGCAGCAGATCGAGACTAAAAAAGCTGAGCTTAACCTCAAGGACAAGGAAATCGAGATGCGAATCGCTGTTAAGCAGGCTTACTTGAACCTGCGCTCCGCTGAGGACAGGATTAAGGTCTTGAGCAAGTCCCTGGAAAAACAAAAGGAGTCTGTGCGGATTGCCACTTTAAAGTATAAAGTTGGCTTGGCCACCAATGCGGATCTCCTGGATGTTAATGTGGCCCTGGATGAAATTGAGGAAAAGTATGCCGGGGCGGTCTACGACTTTAATGTGGCCAAAGCACAGTTTGAGAACAACCTGTTCGACTTAGGCCGGAGTGCCGCCGGTATGACCGGCGCCCAGTAATTTGCTGATTCGATAAGCGGCAAGTAAGCTGTTGAAACGATAAGCGGCAAGTAAGCTGTTGAAACGATAAGCGGCAAGTAAGCTGGTGAATGAATAAGCAGCAAGTAAGCTCATGATTTGACAAGTAGGTGATTTTATTGGCAGAAGAAAAATCCAAAAGGGACCTTATCCTGGACGCAGCGGCTGTGGTTTTTGCCAAACACGGTTTCCATAATGCCAAGATGGAGGAGATTGCCGGTGAGGCCGGTGTGGGCAAGGGCACTCTTTATGAATACTTCTCCAGCAAGCAACAGCTTTTTCAGGAATTGTTCGTTAATGGGGTTGAAAAATTTATCAATCAAATCAATACGGAAACCGCCAAATGCCCAGGAGCGATTAGCAAGCTGCGGAAGATTGCTCTCCTGCATTGCCATCACATGATTAATTCCCGGGACCTCACCAGGGTAACCATGGATGGGCACGGCCAGCTCAACAGCGATTTTCGGCGTTGGATTTGCGAGGTTCAGGCCCAAAAGACTAAATTAATCAAACAGATTATCGAGGAGGGGATTGCCTCCGGGGAATTCCGTCCCGATCTGGACAGCCAGGCGGCAGCTATGGCCTTTTCCGGCGCTATGGCCTCCATTTTTCATATTGCGATCTTTAATGACAAAATGGATGAAGCATCCCTCGCCAAACAGGTAGAAGAAATTGCCGATGTAATCTTCAAAGGAATGCAAAAAATGTAAAAAAAGTCGATTTCCAGTAAGTACAAAAAGGAAAACCGCTGTACTTGTCGAAATAGATTTGAGTGTGATTGTGAGTCGCGATATTCTGAGTCCATGGATAATCGACGGCGGATGTGGATGATTAGGCATTAGGCCTAAGATAGAGAGCAAATAGGAGGAGCGCTGTGAAACGAGTCCTGGCTTTTGTGTTAGCTGTTTCCCTGGTCATCGGACCAACTGCAGCCCAGGCCAAAAGCTTTACTGATACCGGGGGCTACTGGGCGGAGAAAGAGATTGTGCGTCTGGCTAATTTAGGCCTTAGTGACGGTTATAAAGGCAAATTTCTACCCCAGGGTCAGGTGACAAGGGCAGAATTCGCCAAACTGGTGGTTACCGCCTTGGGCCTGGAGCAGCAGGCGCAGGTGGTAGCTAAAGCCAGATCTCCTTTCAGCGATTTGCCTGCCTCTCACTGGGGCAATGGCTACATCCTGGTAGCTTATGAAAATAAAATTCTAAACGGTTATAACGATAATACCTTCCGGCCGGATGCCCCAATTAGCCGGGTTGAAATTGCCGCCCTGCTCATCAGGGCTCTGAAGGCCGAGCAGGGTGAGTTGGTAAGCAAGAGTGTTTATCAGGGTAATGAAACTCCGGAAACCTTGTCCGGCGGCGCCGGTGCAACCGGAGATCTTGACGGGCTGCCCTTTACGGATGCAGAGACCATACCCGGCTGGGCCCGGAGCACGCTGTCGGAGGCTGTGCAGCGGGGCTTAATTTTCGGTTATGAAGACAAGGCCTTCCGGCCTTTCCGGCCCGCTTCAAGGGGTGAGGCCGCCGTCCTGGTGAGCCGGCTCCTGGCCCAATTGGGTGAACACATTCATTATCAAGGTACTGTAACTGACTTGAATCGCGCCGGACGCAGTTTGACTCTGCTGGTTTCCGGCCAGAGTAACGAGTTCTTCCTGGCCCAGGATGCACTTTTTTACCGGGGTAAAGACAGGGTTGAATGGAAGGACATCCAGTCGGGCAGTGAGGCTGCTGTAATTCTGGACCGGGATGGCAAGGTGGCCTATCTGGAGATTATGGCTGCTCCCGGCAGTAAAGGCTTTAAGCCCTTGAGCCTGTATAACCTGAGGGGGAGCGACAAGGAATCAGGCAGCCAGGACTCCAAGCCGGTTAGGAGCGCCGGTGCGGAATATCCCTACTTTAGCGAGGGACTGCTGGCTGACGCTCAAAAACCGGCCAGAGGGATGGGACTGCTGGCCGAATCCTCTGAATCACCGGCCTTTGGCGGGCGCCCGGAAGCCAGTTTGGAGCTAACCAAGCAGGAAATGAAGGTAGACCAACTGGTAAAGGCTACCGGGGCCAGTGGTGAGGGCCAGCTCATCGCGATTATCGATACCGGGGTGGACCCTGCCCACCCGGACCTCCTGGTGACCAGCGCGGGAAGGTCCAAAATTGTCCAGTGGGTAGATTTTACCGGGGACGGCAAAGTTAATACCTCTGCTAAGTTAGACATCCTGGGGGACAGTGTGGAGGCAGGCGATAAGTACCTGAGCTTACCGGCCGGATTTTCCAAAAGCGGGAAGGCCCGCATTGGTTTCTGGAAGGAAGGGGAAATCCCTGGCGAGTCAGGTATGGGTGTGGACCTTAACGGTAATGGCAAAATAACGGATGTCTTTACTGTACTGGTACTGGACCGGTCCCGGGCAGGGGTCTATGACACCGTTATTGTAGACACTAACCAAAACGAGGATTTCCGGGATGAAATGCCACTGAAACTGTACAATGACAGCCGCCAGTTTGCCAGGTTTACCAGGCCCGGCGATAGGGCACGGTTTGGCTTTGTCCTGGCCAAAATTAAGGAAGACGGCACTGAGATTAGCCTGGGCTTTGACAGCAATGGGCACGGTACCCATGTAGCGGGGATTGCTGCAGGAAACGGGCAGATAACCGGGGTGGCGCCCGGCGCTCAGGTCATGGTAATCAAGGCTATGGACGGGAAAGGAGAGGCCAGCCTGTCCACTATTGCTGAAGCGGTTAATTATGCGGCAACCCATGGGGCGAAAATCATTAACCTAAGCTTGGGCCAGGATGCCCTGGAGTCCTCAGGGAATTACGCAACTAACCGTTTACTGAAAGTTCTCATGGATATCCATGGGGTGATTTTTGTGGTTGCCGCCGGAAATTCCGGGCCCGGGTTAAACACCATGACGACCCCTGCAGATACTGACGGAATTATCAGTGTGGGGGCCTACATTTCGCCGGCCATGTGGAAACAGGACTTTAAGTGGGATGTCCCTAAAGAATCTTTATGGTTTTTCAGTTCCATGGGTCCCCGCTTTGACGGGGCCATGATGCCTTTGATTCTCGCCCCGGGAAGCGCTGTGTCCACTACGCCCTGGGGGACATACCGGCTGAAGGACGGGACCAGTATGGCAGCGCCGCATGTGGCCGGTGCGGTAGCGCTTCTGCTGGACAATGCCAGGCGTAACAATATACCCTATACCCCGGCCAAGGTCCGCCAGGCCCTGGGAATGGGGGCTAGCCCCATTGAAGGATATACCGAGGTAGAACAAGGTTATGGCAAGCTGGATCTGGTGTCTGCGTGGCAGTACCTCCAGCAGGTTAGTGAGCAGCCTCTGATTATTCCCAAGGTTTATCACCATTGGCTGAAACAAGGGTCCGGACTCTACGCCAGGGAATTTATGCCCGGAAAGCTTAATTTTCAGCTTCTGAGCTTGGCCGGAACAGACGTGGTGCTGAACTTCCGGAGTACCCAGTCCTGGTTAAAGCCTCAACAGGCGATGCTGACCATACCCCAGTTGACTACCCGGCGGCTCAGGGTAGACTACCAGGCGCCGGAAGAGCCGGGCCTGTATACGGCCAGACTGCTGGGCCAGATTGACGGCAAGTATGGTACTGCCCTGGAAATCCTGAATACTGTCATTAATCCTTATCCCTTGAATGAAGCTAACCAATACCGGCAGGTTTTACGCCAGGCTATTCCGCCAGGCCAGTTTAGGCGGTATTTCGTCCAGGTTCCTGAAGGCGCCAAAAGCTTAAACATTTCGCTTGCCGTAGAAGAAGGAGCGGGCCAATTCCTGGGCAGAGCCCGCCTGCACCTTTATAACCCCAAGGGGCAGGAGATAGACCCCGATCTTTATGATTTTGCCGGAGTGGATCCTGATCAGCCCAGGTCTGTTGTGCAAAAGCGGGTCCCCGGGCCGCAGCCCGGAACCTGGGAAGTGGTGGTATACAGCTCTGCTACTCTGAGCGAATATAAGCTTTATGAATCCAAAGTAGAACTTACGCTGGAGGCTCAGGAGGTATCGCCCGTAGAGGATACCGGTACCGGCGGTAATTATCTGGTAGGAATCAATGAGGGTACTTATCCCGGTGAACGGCCTGAATATGTGACCTTCTATATACGCAGGAAAAACGGGCTTCTGCCCTATGAAGGAATTATGGAGATAAATTCCCGCCTGTATTCTGTGATCCAAGGCAGGGTAACTGTCCGGATGCCCAAAGGAACAGAGCCTGTACGCTGGGTTGTGGGTTTGCCGGAGTAGGAGGCTCTTCCTGCGGTGGATATGTAATTGTAGAGAGTCGTTTGTTTGCCCAAGGCAAAAGGAGGGACACTAACCGGTGTCGCCTCCTTTTTGGCAAATAAGCTTATATGGTAAATGAGCTATTATGGCAAATCAGCTTGTTATTGGTAAATGAGCTTTTATGGCAAATCAGCTTGTTATTGGCAAATGAGCTTTTTATGATAAATAGCTTGTTATTGACGCCAATGGCAAGGCTGGATATAATTTGAGAGGATGCTCTTAACATTTTGCCCAGGGAATAGATGCCTTTCAAATCAGTAGCATTAGGGGAGAAAAACGGGATGTATTTTGGGCGTGCGGATTTTAGGCAATTATTACCACTCAAAGCAGGGTTAATGCTAATTACCCTGGTATTTTTGTTTTTCGGAAAAGTTCAGTCAGTTGAAGCTGCCGGCTTTAAGGACATGGAAGGCCACTGGGCGGCGCAGGCTGTGGACAGGCTTAGTGAGCAGGGTATTATTCACGGCTATGCTGATGGAAGTTTTTTTCCCGACCGGCAGGTAACCAGGGCGGAGTTGGTGAGCATGCTGGTAAGGGTCCTGACCCAGGAGGAGGAAAGGGCCGGCGCTTTGGAAGTGGAAGGAGTGGGACCGGTTATCCCCCCCCGGATGGGCGCCATCTCGCGGGCTATTGCCGAACCCTTCTTCAGGGATGTGCCCCCCGGTAGGTGGTACTTTCCCTTAATCCAGACGGCAGCCCAGAGGAAGCTGGTCGAGGGGGACCTGAATAAAAAGTTTAATCCCGAGCAACCGGTTTCCCGCCAGGAAACGGCGGTTATGTTGGCCAGGGCCCTGGACCCCAGGCTGGAGACTTTGATTAACAATCAGGACCTGTTAAACTTTAAAGACCGTTTGGCAATAGCAGACTGGGCCTGGCGGGGTGTTTACCTGATTAACAGTAAAGGGATTATTAAAGGAGACAAACAAGGACAAATCCACCCTGAAGCTATAACCACAAGGGCGGAACTGGCTATGATGCTGTTTAACTGGTTGAACAACTCCCATAAGGTGAACATCCCTATACTTACATATCACCATCTGGCCCCGGAAGGAACTTTCGAACCTCATAGCCCGGTAATCATTAGTCCAATGGCTTTTTCCGCCCAGATGCAGCTTTTGAAGGACCAGGGTTATCACACCATTACCTCTCAGGACTTGTATGATTACCTGCGCAAAGATATAGCTTTGCCCGCCGACAG
>JAJZTU010000103.1 GCA_021848765.1 Bacillota bacterium | reverse complement strand
GAAAGAGGGGGTTGATTTCCGCGTTGTCACAAGCCTGGCCCAGTTGAAGAGTTCGCCAGACATAAAACAAGTAGAGTATCAGGAGCCCTACGGCAACTATCACCTTTAACTGGTGGGATTTCATGAAGGCAGTGGCGATAGCCAGCGAGTACACTGAGATAAAAAAGGTCAGGTCCCTCAGCATTAGCTCCCGGTCAATCAGCATCCAGGGTGAACGGCGCCGGCAGGAAAAAACCAAAGCGGCAACTCCGGTAACAAAGAAAGCCAAGGTCCCCAACATAAAAGGGGCGCCCAAGATAGCCCCCACACCGATCTCTGTTGCCGCTTCCCGGCCTCCACCTGTTAAAATTGCTACGACAGGGACCAAGGTTTCCGGTAAAGCTGTCCCTACAGCTGCCAGGATCGAGCCTACCGCTCCTTCCGTGAGCCCCCATCTTTTACCCAGCCACTCCACTCCGTTAGTAAACAACTCTGCGGAAAACAAAATCACTCCCAGACTCAGGATCAGAATTCCAATCTCCAGCATTTCGGCACCTCTCCCGGAAACTCAACCCACACCTAACCAAGCATCGAGAATCTCCCACAGCGGGTCACTCCCTTCCCTGGTTTCAGCGGAAAAGGGAACCAACTGGGCATCTGGCTGCAATTTAAGCTTTTCTCTAATTACTTTTAAGTGCTGCTGCCGGCGGCCCCGGGAAATTTTATCCGCCTTGGTAGCCACTACCACGGTAGGCAGCTCAAAAAATTGCAGCCACTGATACATTTGTATGTCATCACCGGTGGGTTCATGCCGGATATCTACAAGAAGAATAACACCCTTGAGCTGGGAACGTCCCTTTAAGTATTGTTCAATCATTTTCCCCCAAGTGGCTTTTACATCCTTGGAAACCCTGGCAAAACCGTAACCAGGCAAATCTACCAGGTAAATGGATGCATTTACCTGGTAGAAATTAATGGTTTGAGTTTTACCGGGCTTGGAACTGGTCCGGGCCAAGGCCTTGCGGTTCACCAGGACATTGATCAGGGATGACTTGCCTACATTAGAGCGTCCTGCAAAAGCTACCTCAGGAAGTTCCTCAACCGGGCACTGACTTAGGTTAACCGCTGAGGCAGTATACTGGGCCTCAATTATTTTCATCGCTCCAATTCATCCTTTGCTCCTCTATTCCTCCAGGCCCCTGTTTTCAAAGACCTGGCCCTCAGCCTGGCCAGGGGTGTGCTGTTCTGTTAAGGGAGGTACATTGACCCCGGTCATGGGGCCCGCCAGGGCCACATTCCCCAGATCGGACTTAATAACGGCCCTTTCCAGGACCTGATCCATATGTTCAACCAATACAAACTCCATTTTCCTCTTCACAGTGGCCGGAACCTCTTCCAGGTCTTTGCGGTTATCAGCAGGTAACAGGATTGTCTTAATCCCCGCCCGGTGGGCTCCCAGCACCTTTTCCTTAATACCCCCCACGGGCAGGACCCTGCCCCGCAGAGTAATCTCACCGGTCATGGCCACATCACGGCGAACCTTTTGGTTGGTAAGCGCTGAGGCCAGCGCTGTAGCCATGGTGATTCCTGCAGACGGGCCGTCCTTGGGAATAGCGCCCTCGGGGACGTGAATGTGAATATCCAATTTTTCATGGAACTCAGGGTCAATCCCCAGTACTGCCGCCCTGGAACGAATATAGCTAAACCCGGCCTGGGCCGATTCCCGCATAACTTCACCAAGTTTACCGGTTAGGGTAAGTTTACCTTTACCCGGTACAATGGTTACCTCTATAACGAGGGTATCCCCGCCGACCTCAGTCCAGGCCAAACCGGTAGCCAAACCAATCTCATCATTCTTCTCGGCTACACCATAGCGGAAACGCGGTATCCCCAGAAAATTCTCCAGGGTCTGCACTGTGGCCTTAACCTGTTTAACGCTTCCCCGCACAATTTCCTTGGCAGCCTTCCGGCAAATGGAGGCAAGCTGGCGCTCCAGGTTCCGCACACCGCTTTCCCGGGTATACTCCCTGATGAGTTTGCGAATAGTGTTTTCGGAAACCATTAACTGTTCCGGTTTGAGGCCATGTTCCTTGGTTTGCTTGGGCAGCAGATACTGTTCAGCAATGTTCACCTTTTCCTCTTCGGTGTAACCCGGAATATGGATTAGCTCCATCCTGTCCAGCAGGGGACGGGGGATGGAATACAGGGAATTGGCAGTACAAATGAACATAACCTTAGACAGGTCAAAAGCAGCTTCAATGTAATGGTCACTGAAATTGGCATTTTGCTCAGGGTCCAGCACTTCCAACAAAGCCGCTGACGGGTCTCCCCGGAAATCCATACTCATCTTATCGATTTCATCCAGGCAGAATACGGGGTTCTGGGAACCAACCTGCCGGATCCCCTGAATAATGCGCCCAGGCATAGCTCCTACATAGGTCCGGCGATGACCGCGGATTTCTGCCTCATCCCGGACACCCCCGAGGGACATCCGTATGTACTTACGCTCCATGGCCCTGGCCACTGATTTTACCAGTGAAGTTTTACCCACCCCGGGAGGTCCTACCAGACACAGAATAGGGCCTTTCATTTTCTTAGCGAGCTTGCGCACAGCCAGGTATTCCAGGATTCTTTCCTTTACTTTCTCCAGGCCGTAGTGATCTTCATTGAGAATCTGTTCGGCCTTGTCAATATCGATACGGTCCTTGGTTGACTTATTCCAAGGCAAAGCTAAAATCCAATCCAGGTAGTTACGGATGACCGCACTTTCAGCTACCATCGGAGGCATCTTCTCCAAGCGCTCCACTTCTTTGATGGCCTTTTCTTCCACTTCCTTGGGCAGCTTAGCTTCGGCTATCCGTTTACGATACTCTTCCCCTTCAGCAACCCGCTCATCCTTTTCCCCCAGTTCCTTTTGGATGGCTTTAATCTGCTCCCGGAGGTAGTATTCTTTTTGAGTTTTCTCCATCTGTTTGCGGACCCGGACATTGATTTTCCGCTCCAACTCGACAATTTCCATTTCCTTGGCCAGGATTTCGCAAATTCGCTCCAGCCGGTCACCAACATCCACTGCTTCCAAAATAACCTGTTTCTCTTCAATCTTCAGAGTCAGGTGAGAAGCGATGATATCTGCCAGGCGGGCAGGTTCCTCCAAATTGATGATGGTAACAACCGTCTCGGGAGGAATTTTTTTGCTCATTTTGACATATTGTTCAAACTGGTGGACTAAGCTTCTCATTAAAGCTTCTACTTCCGGGGTTTTCTCCTGGTTTTCGGAGAATTCTTCCACCTCAACACTGAAGTAGGGGTCATGGTCAGTGTACTTATTGATCCTGGCCCTGGCCAGGCCCTCCACCAATACTCTAATGGTACCACCAGGCAGTTTTAGTAACTGTTTTACTTCAGCAACAGTACCTACATCATAAATATCCTCTTCGCCCGGGTTATCGGTTTGGGCTTCCTTCTGAGTGGCCAAAAAGATTACGCGCTCTCCAATCATGGCCTCTTCAATTGCTTTGACAGACTTTTCCCGGCCCACATCCAGGTGGATTACCATGTACGGGAAGACCAGAATGCCCCTTAAGGGAAGCAGCGGTAACTGGAGTATCTTCGTAGTATTCGCCTGTTCCGACATCCTTTCACCTCCAGGTGAGTTTATTAAAACTCTGGGGGGAGCTACATTAGCCAGCTTTATTAGTATATTCTAACATAAATCGTATCATTACTCAAACCGGGGGCAGAAATAATTACCAGTCCGTGAAAATGCTAGAAAAACCCAATTTTGTGTCTATATCTCCATTAGCTAACAGACCAGGTCGGGCCAAAGTAAGTGCAGGTACCTAACCGTAAGTAAGAAAGCCCGGCCAAAGCAGAGAAGGCATTGACCGGACGCGTATTATACCTGCAGAGCAGTTAGAATTTCCTGGGGTTGAGGCACGTTGGTGACCTCGGGAACCGGTTCGGCCCCAAGGAGTGCACCGGTTATTACCTCATCCACCCGGTCCACCGGAACTACCTCTATCCCCTGCAGATCAGCAAAAATCCTCTGGTAGTTTTCCCTGGGGATGAATACCTTAGTTACACCGGCCTGCCGTGCTGCTTCTACTTTAGTTACCACACCACCTACAGGCTTAACCATGCCTTGAATGGAAACTTCACCCGTCATGGCTACCCGGTTATCTACCGGAATTCCGGTGATCGCCGAGTAAATAGCTGTGGCAATGGTGACCCCGGCCGAAGGGCCATCAATAGGTGTTCCACCCGGGAAATTAACATGGATATCGAAGTCAGCAGGATCCACTTTAAGCTGGCGCCGCAGCACGGTTAAAACATTGTCCACCGAACCCTTGGCCATGCTCTTTCTGCGAATAGTTTTACCGCCCCCGCCCAGTTCTTCCTCTTCGACTACCCCGGTTACCGTAATCCGTCCTTTACCCTTGTCTACCGGTATTACCCCGACCTCTACCTCAATCAGGGTTCCCATACTCGGTCCATAAACAGCAAGGCCGTTAACCACACCAACCTGAGGAGTGGGGGGAATCTTCCTTTCCGGCCTGGGACTGTATTGACCGCTGTTAACTACCCATTCCACATCAGCTATGCGGATAGTTGCCCTTCCGTCCGTCAAAGTGATTCCGGCGGCAATCTGAACGATATTAACCGCTTCCCTTCCATTGGTGGCATATTTTTCAATAACCTCTACCGCCCCATCTTCCATGGGGAAATTGATTTTCGCAGAGGCATTGGCAGCAATTATCCCTATCTCATCCGGCAGCAGGGAGCGAAAAAACACTTCCAGGCAGCGGGACCTGATTGCCGGGGGAATTTCATGGGCCATTCTGGTGGTAGCTCCAACCAGGCGGAAATCTGCCGGAAGGCCGTTCTGAAAGATATCATGGATATGGGAAGGTATATTGGTATCCTCAGAGCTATAGTAAGCGCTTTCCAGAAACACTTTGCGGTCTTCCAGAACCTTCAGCAGCTTGTTCATCTGTACAGGGTGCAGTTCACCGATCTCATCGATGAACAGCATTCCACCGTGGGCCTTAGTTACCGCTCCGGACTTGGGCTGGGGCACTCCTGCCATACCTAAGGGGCCTGCCCCCTGGTAAATGGGGTCATGGACCGAGCCAATCAGGGGATCGGCAATTCCGCGCTCATCGAATCTGGCGGTAGTGGCATCAATCTCTACGAACTTTGCCGCAACCTCAAAAGGGGAATAGGGATTCTTCTTGGCTTCTTCTAAAACAATACGCGCCGCCGCAGTTTTCCCTACCCCAGGAGGGCCGTAAATAATTACGTGCTGGGGATTGGGACCACATATAGCGGCGCGTAAGGCTTTCAATCCTTCTTCCTGGCCGATAATCTCCTGGAAGGTCGTAGGTCTGGTCTTCTCAGCCAAGGGCTCTGTAAGGGATATCCGGCGCAACTGTTGTAGTTTCTCCATTTCTTTACGGGACTCGCGTTGCACGGCAGTTTTGTTACCCTGTTGAGCCTTTAACAGGTTCCAAAAATACATCCCGATGATGACGGCAAAGAAAACCTGAATCATGCCTAAAAGGCCACCGATTCCTGAGGCAAATTCACCCATTATCTGTACCTCCGTGTGTTGGTCAAGAGACCATATTCACTCTTTATTGTTACCAAATACCGAGTAATTCAAACAACAGAAAAAGACCCGGAAACGTTTTCCAGGTCTTGGTGGCGGCCCTTTACATTAAGCGCCTTCTTTTTTCTTCTTTTTCTTCTCAGATGAAACCACAAGAGGCATTTCTTTTTTCTGAATGCAATCCTCAGTGATAATTACCTTGGTGATATCATCCCGTGAGGGGATATCATACATAATTTCCAGCATGACATCTTCAATAATGGCCCGCAAGCCCCGGGCGCCTGTATTGCGCTTCAGAGCCTCCTTGGCCACTGCTTTTAAGGCGCCTTCCTGGAACTCCAAAGTCACGCCATCCAATTCAAAAAGCTTCTCATACTGCTTGGTGAGAGCGTTCTTGGGCTCGGTCAAAATCCGCACCAACGCTTCTTCATCCAGGGCATCAAGAGTTACGATGACCGGCAGACGCCCTACAAATTCGGGGATGAGACCATACTTAAGCAGGTCCTCCGGCAAAATGTTCTTTAAAATATCGCCGATTTTCTTTTCCTGTTTGGACTGAATTTCGGCTCCAAAGCCCATTACCTTTTTGCCGGTACGGTTCTGGATGATCTTGTCAACTCCGTCAAAGGCGCCACCGCAGATGAAAAGGATATTAGTGGTATCCAACTGGATAAATTCCTGATGAGGATGTTTCCGGCCTCCTTGGGGAGGTACACTGGCCACAGTGCCCTCTAAAATCTTTAAAAGGGCCTGCTGTACACCTTCACCGGAAACGTCCCTGGTAATCGAAGGATTCTCTGACTTTCTGGCAATTTTGTCAATCTCGTCAATATAAACAATACCCTTTTCTGCCTTTTCCACATCATAATCTGCTGCCTGGATAAGTTTGAGCAGGATATTTTCCACATCCTCTCCCACATACCCGGCTTCCGTCAAGGAAGTGGCATCAGCAATGGCAAAGGGAACATTTAATAACCTGGCCAAGGTCTGGGCCAATAAGGTTTTACCACTGCCGGTGGGGCCCAGCATAACGATATTGCTCTTTTGAAGCTCTACATCATCAACTTTGCCCCCCAGGTTAATGCGCTTGTAGTGGTTGAAAACCGCTACCGACATGGCTTTCTTAGCCTGTTCCTGGCCAATGACATACTGGTCCAATATTGCCTTAATTTCTTTGGGCTTGGGAATTTCCCCCATATCCAGACCTACTTCGTCATTGAGCTCCTCTTCAATGATTTCGTTGCAAAGCTCAATACACTCATCACAGATGTACACACCCGGCCCGGCTACTAACTTTTTCACCTGATCCTGTACCTTGCCGCAAAAGGAACATTTCAACTGACCCTTGTCATCGTATTTGTACATTATATCACCTCTTAGATCCCTTACTTCCTACTAAAAATCACCTCATCGATGATACCATATGCTTTGGCTTCCTCTGCGGACATAAAGAAATCACGTTCGGTATCTTGTTCTACTCGCTCTAGCGGCTGACCGGTATGCTTTGACAACAGGTTGTTTAGTTCCTTCTTCATCCGTAGAATTTCCTTGGCATGGATTTCGATTTCAGTGGCCTGACCTTGAACTCCTCCAAGAGGTTGATGAATCATGATGCGGGCAAAGGGTAAGGAATAACGTTTACCTTTGGCGCCGGCAGCAAGCAGGAAGGATCCCATACTAGCCGCCTGTCCTAAACAAATGGTCGAAACATCGGACTTGATATATTGCATGGTATCATAGATAGCCATCCCTGCGGTTACAACACCACCAGGGGAATTGATATAGAGTTGAATATCCTTATCAGGGTCTTCCGCTTCCAGGAATAATAACTGGGCAATTACCAGGTTGGCTACATGATCGTCAATTGGGCCCCCAATGAAGATTATACGGTCTTTAAGCAGTCTGGAGTAAATGTCATAGGCCCGTTCTCCACGATTGGTCTGCTCTACTACCATAGGGACTAGAGTCATCTCCAGCATCACCTCATTTCTAAAGAATTGGATTAAACTACGGAATTTTATCTTTGCTTAAGCCAGTTTAGCATTATCTATCAGGAACTGGATGGTCTTTTGGAAGGCAATGCTGTTTTTCAAACTGTCAATGTTACCCTGGGTTTCCAAAGCAGCCCGCAGGGTGGAAACATCCTGTTTGTATTGTTCAGCCATCTTTTCCAACTCGGCGTTGACGTCCTCATCTGTGGCATCAATCTGCTCTTTACGGGCAATAGCTTCCAGTACCAAATCAGAACGCACACTCTTCTCAGCTTCAGGCTTCAGGTCGGTACGGACTGCATCGATATCGGCGCCGGTAAACCTAAGGTAATCCTCAAAGGAGATGCCTTGGCGCTGGAGGCGCTGGGCCATGTCATTAAGCATTACATTTAACCTGGTATCAACCATTACCGCCGGAATCTCCACAGTTGCGTTTTCCACAGCTTTTTGAATCAACTGTTCTTTAACAGCAATTTCTGCCTTCTTCCCGGCTGTTTCCTTTAGTCTATTCCGGATGTCTGTTTTTAATTCCTCCAGGGTATCGAACTCACTTACGTCCTTAGCGAACTCGTCGTCTACAGGCAGGAGTTCCTTCCGGCGAATGCTGTTGACCTTAACTTTGAATACAGCTGCCTTGCCGGCCAGCTCGGCGCTGTGGTATTCCTCTGGGAAGGTAACATTAACATCCCTTTCTTCACCAACCTTGGCGCCAATCACTTGCTCTTCAAAACCGGGAATAAATGATCCCGAACCAATTTCTAAGGGGTAATTCTCACCCTTGCCGCCCGGGAAAGCTTCTCCGTCAACAAAGCCTTCAAAATCTATTACGGCAACATCACCCTGTTCAACTTCGCCCTCATCAAGGGTATTAACCTTGGCGTGGCGCTGCTGGAGCTTACCCAGTTCAGCATCTACGTCTGCATCGTTAATATCAGCCGAGGGGTTTTCTACTTCCAAACCTGTATATTCGCCCAAAATCACTTCGGGTTTAACTTCAACTTTTGCCTTGATGATCAGAGGCTTGCCCTCTTCTGCCTGGACAAGCTCCACTTGAGGACGGTCGATAGGCTCAATTTCGGTTTCCTGAACAGCCTCAACATAAACATCCGGCAGCAGGTTGTCCAGGGCCTCATCCATAAGGTACTCTTTTCCGTAGAATCTTTCTAATAGTGCCCTGGGGGCTTTACCCTTACGGAAGCCAGGGATATTAGCCTTTTTCACCAGCTTGCGGTAAGCTTTATCCAAACTTTGGTTCAATTTTTCGGGTTCAACTTCAATCTCTAAGACTACTGTGTTCTTTTCAATTTTTTCTGCCTTTGCCTTCATCATGCTCCCCCTTAAGACTATGTATGTTTCGCTCTTAAGTTTTAACAAAAACTTAAGCAAATCACCCTTACAGTTTAACCCATAATAGGGCGGTTCATAACATACTCTTATTCTACAACATCTGAAGAACTGGTGCAAATATTTCGGACAATTTTTCCGCAAAATAAAGAATACCTTAGTCACGCTTATATTTGCAGGAATTAATTAATTCCTGCAAATGAAAAAAAGCCAGACTGCTCCAGCTTGGTTTTCCTGGTGCGGCAGAAGGGACTTGAACCCCCACGGTTTCCCGCTGGAACCTAAATCCAGTGCGTCTGCCAATTCCGCCACTGCCGCATATGAGGTTAATTGGGGTGACTGATGGGATTCGAACCCACGCATGCAGGAGCCACAATCCTGTGCCTTAACCAGCTTGGCGACAGCCACCACATTGTAATTTTCATGGTCGGGATGGAGGGATTTGAACCCCCGACCCCTTGGTCCCAAGCCAAGTGCGCTACCAAGCTGCGCTACATCCCGCCCAACTGACAATGACTAGTATAACTTAAAATCATTTTGCCGTCAAGAGAGAATAAATTGACGTCTTTACCATTTTTTCGATGGTAAAAGCTTATTCCAGCTGCCCGATATAAGGTTTAATTATCCCTGCTGCAATATTAATAATCCCAAAGGTTGGGTGATTGCTAACTCCCCGCGGTCTGGCCGTACTTCCGGGATTAAAGAGCAGGATGTCGTGGGCCCACTCAATTTCGGGTTCATGAGTATGCCCGAAAACCACTACCTTTGCCTCCGATTCCTCAGCGCGATAGGCCAGGCTTTGCAAGGCTCGCTTCACCCCATACTGGTGACCGTGAGTCAGCAATATTTTAATCCCATCAGCATCGACTAATTCCTCAGCAGGGCCGGCAAAATCACAATTGCCCCGGACTCCTATAATTGGAAATGCAAAAAAATTACTTAGGAATATTGCATCATCAAAGTGGTCACCGGCATGCAGCAGTAAATCCACCGGACCCATGCGTTCCACAGCAGCCTTGGCTCTCTCCCTCACCCCATGGGTATCGCTAATTACCCCTATCCGCAACGGTAGTCACCCCAATCCCAATACGCACACCTTAGCATTTGCTTCAATATCTCCCTACCATTTGCCTCAATATATTCCTACCATTTCCTTCATATACTCCTACCGTTTACCTCAATATTTCCCTAGTATTTCCTTCAATATATCCCTGGCTTTTATGAGGGCCTTTCCCCTGTGGCTGATTTTATTTTTTATGTCCAGGCTGAGTTCAGCAAAGGTCTGGTCAAATTCGGGGACATAAAAAAGGGGATCATAGCCAAAGCCACCTGCCCCTTTGGGTTCAAAACCGATGATTCCTTCACAGGTTCCATCAGTTGTAACCGGCTTACCTCCCGGTGCAGCCAAAGCTATGACACAGCGGAACCTGGCCGTCCGTTTTTCCCTGGGTACTTCACTTAGCAAATCAAGCAGTTTATTGTTATTGTCGGCATCACTTTTTTGGGGACC
>JAJZTU010000102.1 GCA_021848765.1 Bacillota bacterium | reverse complement strand
AAACTGCCGTTGCCGTCTGAGCTCATGGTAACTCTCTCCAGAGGAATATCTTCGTCTACCAGCAGCCTTATGGCCTTAGGTGTGGCTAGTGATTCCGGGGAGTCATTTTCCGGGGTAATTCCCGCAGTCAGGTCTATCCAGCCGCCTGTACGGACAAACTCCATAGCCTGCTCAAAAAGGCGACCGCTTCTGTTGACATGGGTGGGAACCATTTGGGTAATCGGAAGATCCGTCCTGTTGACCACCTCAAACAACTGGTTCAACCTTTCTTTGCCTAAACCTATGTGCAGGTGGACAATACCCGGTTTTCCCCCAATGAGGCCCCCAACCCGGGATTCAGCAGCCAAGTGGGCCAATTCCTCGACAGAAGGTTGGGCCGAACGGTGATCAGACAAAGCAATTTCACCTGTACCCAGCACTTTGTCAATGAGTACCAAATCGGAGCGGACGCTGCCGGTGAGGGTACGGGTCGGAAGTTGGTATGCCCCGGTATAAATATAAGTGCTTATACCTTCCAGTTCCAGGGAGCGGGCCTTGGCTAACAGGTCTGCCATATGCCTGGTCACTCCGTCAACTCCTAATAGGCCTACCACCGTGGTTATACCTGCCGTGGTAAGTTGGCTAAGCTTAATTTCCGGGGTTCGGGAAGTGGGTCCTCCCTCGCCCCCGCCACCAATGAGATGGACATGCTGGTCAATGAACCCCGGGACCGCCAGAAGCCCCTTACCCGGAAGGGTCCGGACTTCCCCAAGGCCCCCGGGAGGTACTATTCTTTCGGCTATTTGCAGAATCCGGTCGTTGACTATAAAGATGTCACCCTTTCCCCGGTACCCTGGATTGCAAATCTCGACTTCTTGGATTAGCATTAGCATAGCTATCACCTCTAGGTTAGTGTCCTATGCCGGAGCAGCAGTTATGCATAGTTTCCTAAAAGTATTAGCACATAATAAAGTGGTATGCCTTAATCGGGCATACCACTTTGTTTATTGAAGAGGGTTTGTCGATTTAGGATTCTTGCTAGCCGTACCCTAGCCCGGAGTCGACCACAGCCTGCCAAAGTAGGCTGTGGCCAAGTCTATCCAATATTCTTCCTCCACGTATTTATCCGTTCCAGCACCTTCCGCATAGCCTCCACTACTTCAGGGTCATACTGGGTCCCCTTCATTCGAATCAGTTCAGCCATTGCTTGTTCATCAGCCATTGCCCGCCGGTAGGGCCTGTTTGAGGTCATGGCATCAAAGCCATCAGCTACAGAAATAATTCGAGCCCCCAGGGGAATATCCTGGCCGCAAAGCTTTTTGGGATAGCCATGACCGTTAAACCACTCATGATGGTATAAAACCAGTGGGACCAAGGGGGCGAAACCTTGGATGGGGGAGATCAGATTGGCCCCAACCACCGGATGCAGCTTCACTGCCCGGAATTCCTCTTCGTCCAGCCACTTTGGCTTGTTGAGAATCCGGAAATCCAGGTGAATTTTACCGAGGTCATGAAGATAACTGGCCAAGCGAATAGTTTCAACTTCCTGTCGATTAAGGCCCAGCTCCTGGGCGATAGCAGCGGCATATTGGGATACCTGCCGGCTGTGTTCCCAGGTATACCTATCCCTGGAATCCAGACTGTCAATCAGGATTCTAATGATATCAAAAAAAGCTTGATCAAATTCAGTAAGGTGCATCTCTTTCAAATCAGCAAGATATGCTTCTACCCTGTCCCCGGCACTGCGCTTTACTCTGTACATGGCCCGGTTCGCCTTATCAATCAGTTCCATCGCCCGGGAACCATCCTGGGGGAAGGTTGCCGTTCCAATAGAAGCGGTAAGCCGGTGGGTAACTTCGGTGGTAGAGCAGGCGAATTTATTACCGGCAATTTTTCGGCGCACCTCCTCGGCCAGAAGCAGACTCTGATCGCTATCGACATGAGGTAGTACAACAACGAATTCATCGCCGCCATAGCGAGCTACCATATTTCCCGTACCAAAAAAGGTGCGCAGAATGGAGGCTGTCTGGATAAGTACATCATCTCCTGTTTTGTTGCCGAATTGTTCATTTATATACTTGAACCCGTCCAAATCGATCAGGATTAGGGAAATCACCTCTGCCGTTGCGTTGGCAATGAGATTATCCAGATGTTTCAGAAAGAAATTATGGTGATAGAGTCCGGTTAATCCATCGGTACAGGCCAGCATTTGTGTCTTCCGGAACAGGTTTGCATTAAGCACGGCAATACCGATCTGGTTTGCCAAGATTCCCAGAAAGCGCAGGTCATCCTTGGTAAAGAAATCCCGCTCAGTGCTGAAGACACATAGTACTCCGACTTTGGTTCCTTTACCGGTAACCGGGACAGCCATGATGGATTTGGCCTGGGTAATCCGGTTGATTTCTTTAGAAATATAGGGACACTTGGCAGCATCGCCGGTTCTCAGGGGTTTTTGAAGAAGCATGGCATAATAGGGAAAGCTCTCTTTATAGTCGTCATTTTTTACGTATTTGAGGTCCACTGATCCATAAAAGGCAGACAGGGTGAAGGTCAGGCCCTGTTCGGTTTCCTCTGTCAGAAGCAGTGCACAACCATCAGCGATCATCAGTTTACCCACGATATCTACTGCTTTGTTGATTACATTATTCAGGTCCAGGGAGGAATTCAACAGGTTACCCAGCTTATGAACTGCGGACAGTTCCTGAAAGGCCTTATGCCTCTCTTGCAGAAATTCATCTACCTCCTCTTCAGGCAGACTCTGATTTCTGGGTAGCAGGAGGGAAGCAAATGTAGAAGTTACCATGTTCACCAAAACTCCGTTCCGGCGAAGGAAGGACTCACCTCCATTGGGAAGGGTTTTCATTACTACTGGGTAACCGGCTACAATGTCGTTAACGCCTTTTTCTACCATTTCCGGGTCATATTCGTCTGAAGCAAAGACCAGCACAAGTTCCGGAATGGTGTGGCCTAAACTTTCTAAGGCCTTCCGGGTTGCTTCTGCCCCGGCTTGTTGGGCATCTGCCAGATATGATTCACCCCAACCGACTTCCAGAAAGCCTGTCACTTGATTCACCTCTTGACATAGCTAGTTACTCCAATTAAATATCATACGGTCTTCGACACCAAAACTTAGAAATCCTGCAAAAAGTGTAAATCTGAGAATGTTGAAATTATTAGGCTTGTTGGAGGCTGGACAGCCCAGTTATGAATAAGTTTTCCTGAGCTTGGAAAAAATATTGATGACTTTTTGCCTGCAGGCTAACCGCAAATCAGGAGGAGGACAGCCAGTGCTAGAGGATTACGGGAAAGGCACCCTAATAATCATCGGGGGCGCTGAGGACAAGAAGAGGGAATGTACAATCCTGCGGAAGGTGGTTGAACTGGCAGGTGGTAGTAAAGCCAGACTGGTTATTTTGACCACAGCCACGGAAAGGTCTGCTGAAGTGGGTCAAGAGTATGCGAAAATCTTTAGGCGTCTTGGGGTTGAAGATTTGGAAATCCTGGATATTCCAGACCGTGAGATGGGACAGAAAGAATCTGCAGTACAGATTGTAGAAAAGGCGGGAGCAATTTTTTTCACAGGAGGGGACCAACTCCGGATTACCAGTCTCCTTGGGGGGACTGCCCTTGATGAAGCGCTACACCGGGTATACAAGTGTGGTGCGGTAGTAGCCGGAACCAGCGCCGGTGCTTCGGCTATGAGTGCTACCATGATTGTGGAGGGAGAGGGTCAGGAAGCCCCCAAGCAAAACACTGTAAAAATGGCTCCCGGTATGGGGCTCCTTGATGGGGTGGTAATTGACCAGCATTTTGCCCAGAGGGGCAGATTGGGCCGTTTGCTGACTGCAGTGGCTCAAAACCCCTGTATCTTGGGTATTGGCTTGGATGAGGATACGGCAATTGTGGTTTACTCCAGCGGGGACTTTGAGGTCATCGGTTCCCAAACAGTTACAATAATTGACGGTGAAGAAATCAAACACACCAATGTATCCGAAATTCAACCCAATCAAGGCCTGGCTTTGACAGATGTGAAATTGCATGTGTTACCTGCAGGATATGGCTATTCTCTACAAAAAAGGAGACCGTTGGAACAACGGCGATTTGCAGAATAAAGCTCTATGCCCGGAGCTTGGGAGGAAGAAATGTATGCAGCTAATAGAAATGAAATATTATGAAGGCAAGAATGTATATTCTTTTCAGCCGGTAATTAAAGGAAAAGTCTTCCTCGGGGAGTGGGACGGCCGGTACACCGATGAGCTGGGCGATTTTCCCGACAGGTTAGCTGTCCTGTTGCCGGGACTGGCGGGACATCACTGTTCCCGCGGCTTTCCCGGAGGTTTTTTGCAAAGGCTGCAAGAGGGTACCTACCTCGGTCATGTGGTGGAACATGTAGCTATAGAGTTGTTGAATCTGGCCGGCTTCAGGGTGAACTACGGAAAAACCCTGGCTACAGCCATGTCGGGGTTCTATGAGGTCATCGTGGAAAGTCCCGTCCGGGAAGCTGGAATTGCTGCTCTACAGTGCGCTTGTAACCTGGTTCTGAGCGTCTTGCAGGGTCTCCCCGCAGATGTAGAGCAAATGAGCAAGCTGGTAAGGCAGTACGGTCAGGAAGCTGACCTGGGGCCCAGTACAAAGGCAATAGTGGCAGCTGCCCGGCGGCGGGGCATACCGGTTATGCGGCTGAACAACCGCTCTCTGGTCCAATTAGGATACGGCAAATACCTTAAGCGAATCCAGGCATCTTTAACCGACCTCAGCAGTTGTGTAGCTGTCGATATTGCCTGTGATAAAGCCCTTACTAATGAACTGTTAGCAGAGGCCGGCCTGCCGGTTCCAATGGGTGGCCTGGCCGGGAATCTTGCGGAGGCTGAAACAATAGCCAGGGAAATCGGCTTCCCACTGGTGATAAAACCTCAAGACGGAAACCACGGCAAAGGAGTTTCTTTAAACCTTAACCATCCGGGGGAGTTGGAGCGGGCGGTTCTGCTGGCCCAGGAGGTAAGTAAAAGCTTTGTGGTGGAAAAGTTTATTTCCGGGCGGCATTACCGGGGCTTGGTAATTGGTAATAGATTAGTGGCTGCGGCAGAGCGTTTCCCGGCGTATGTAGTGGGGGATGGCCGTCATAGCATCCGGGAGCTGATTCAGCAAGCCAACTCCCATTCCTGGAGAGGTGAGGAGCACGAAAAGCCGCTGACAAAGATTGAGGTTGATACCCACGTCATTGGGTGCCTGGCAAAACAGGGCCTAACCTGTGAGGCTATTCCCCCTATGGGGCAGCGCATCCTGCTGAGGGAGAATGCCAACCTGAGCACCGGCGGGGTAGCAGTGGATGTGACCGACCAGGTTTGTCCGGAAAACCGCGAGATTATGGAGCGGGCAGTTCGCCTGATAGGGTTGGATGTAGCAGGCGTTGACATAGTGGCCGGGGATATCAGCATTCCAATTAATCGGTGTTCCGGAGCAATTATCGAGATTAACGCTGCTCCGGGGCTCAGGATGCATAAGTTTCCTTTGCAAGGTTTAGCCAGGCCGGTTGGTGAAGCAATAGTTAATTGGCTCTTTCCCCCCGGGACACCGTCCCGGATACCTATTGTTTCAGTAACCGGTACCAACGGCAAAACCACTACGGCCAGAATGATCAGCAATATCCTGAAAGTACAGGACAAAGTAGTAGGATTGACCACTTCTGATGGAATCTACATCGGGGGAAGACAGGTTATGACCGGAGACACCACCGGACCCAGAAGCGCCCAGGTAGTCTTAAGGGATTCAGCGGTGGAAGTAGCGGTCCTGGAGACTGCTCGCGGGGGTATTCTCCGGGCCGGTTTAGGTTATGCGGAAAGTGATGTTGCGGTAATAACCAACATCACCGGGGACCATCTTGGTCAGGATGGAATTGAATCTTTGGAAGATTTAGCTCATGTTAAAGCACTGGTGGGAGAGGTGGTACCCTCATCCGGCCACATTGTTATCAACGCTGATGATCCTGTGTCTATAGGCTTGGTTGGACGTTTTCTGGGCAAGGTGATATTTTTTACCCGTACCTGGAATAACCCGGTGGTAAGAAGACACTTAGGCGCAGGAGGCTGGGCTGTTTTGGAAAAATCCGGTGAGATAATCCTGGCCAAGGGAGACAGGGCAGCTACCGTGATGAAGGTCCAAGAAATCCCGGCAACTTATGAGGGTATGGCCGGGCACAATGTGGAAAATGCTTTAGCGGCAATAGGTGCAGCTACCGCTATGGGGGTGGATGTTAAAACAATTGCCAAGGCCTTAGCAAATTTCGGCTGTAATTTGCATCAAAACCCGGGAAGAATGAACATTATTCCTGTGGGAGATATCAAAGTAGTGTTGGATTACGGGCACAATCCCCAAGGCTTCCAACGGGTCATGGAGACTCTGAAAAAGATTCACCAGGGCACTTTAATCGGAGTAGTCGGGATGCCAGGTGACAGGAGGAACAGTGATATCTTCGAGGCCGGGGCAGTTCTGGCCAAAGGCCTCCACAGGCTAATCATTAAAGAGGATGCTCATTTAAGGGGCAGGCGCCCCGGGGAGGTGGCAGGTATTCTGATGGAAGGCGCACTCTCCGTGGGACTAAGGCCAGAGGTGATTTCCCTGAACCTGGACGAGGCCCAGGCGGTCTCCCAGGCACTGCGGGAAGCCCGGCCCGGAGTATTGGTGGTTATCTTTTATGAAAAGCTCTCCTGCGTACTTCCCGTACTGGAAGCAGCCATCAGAAGCCGCCGGGCCGGAAGTGGCTTCGAAGTGGCTCCGGGTGAGAATTACGCCTAATCCGGCCAAAAGCATTTTTCCGGCCCGGCAGGATTTTTTCACCTTCGTTCAGAATATTACAAGGTAGCAAAATATGGAGGAAGGGGAAAAGCATGTCGGAAAAACTGGTATTGCTGGCCCGGGCCAAGATAAATTTGACTTTGGACGTTTTGGGAAAACGCCCGGATGGGTATCACCAAGTGGAAATGGTAATGCAGAACATCAGCCTGGCGGATACGATCATCCTGGAAAAAACTCCGGGGGACGTTTCCATCTCCTGCAGTCATCCTGAGGTACCGGAGAATGAGGACAACTTAGCTTACCGGGCGGCCATGGCCTTGAAGCTGGTGGAAAGTTACGCCGGAGGAGTGAAAATTCACATTGACAAGCGAATTCCGGTAGCTGCCGGCCTGGCGGGGGGATCCAGCAATGCTGCGGCTGTTTTAATTGGGCTCAACCGGCTGTGGTCCCTGGGACTGTCCCGGGAGCACCTAATGCATATAGGGTCTACTCTGGGGTCGGATGTTCCCTTTTGTATCCTGGGGGGAACAGCCCTGGCCAGGGGAAGAGGTGAGGAAATCACCCCTCTTAAGGCTGTTCCGGAACTGACCCTGGTCTTGGTAAAGCCTCCCTTCGGAGTGTCTACCGCCCAGGTTTATGGAAACTTCCGTCAGGAAAAGGTCGCCAACCGGCCGGATACCCGGGCCATGCTTCAGGCTATCGAGGCCGGAGACAGCGCTGCCATAATCCGGCTCGGCGCTAACGTCCTGGAATCGGTAACCCTGGAATTGCACCCCCAAGTAGCGGAAATCAAAGACCGTCTAACCCAGGCCGGGGCAAAGGGAGTCCTCATGTCAGGCAGTGGTCCTGCCGTTTTCGGATTTGTAGAAGACGAAAACCAGGGAAGAGAAGTGGCTGGCAGGCTGGCAGACCTGGGAAGCACCTATGTGGCCAAAACCTGTTAGGATAAGGGGGGGAGATTGCACCCCAGGCCAAAAAATAGTACAATAGGGTTAGTACAAAGCCAGGATCGAGCTCATAGCAGCTTCGTATAACTGTGGGGAGAGGTGAACAAACTTTGGAAAGAAGGTTAATACCGGTAAAGTTAGACAACTACAAACCCTTGCGGGAGATAGTCTTCGAGTCCCTCCGGGAGGCTATTATCAATGGCCACCTCAAGCCGGGTGAGCGCCTGATGGAAATCCAGTTAGCTGATGAGATGGGTGTTAGCCGCACCCCGGTTAGAGAGGCAATTCGCAAGCTGGAGTTGGAAGGCTTTGTGGTAATGATACCCCGCAAAGGAGCCTATGTGGCCGGGATTTCCCTGAAGGATATTGCTGACGTTTTCGAAATCAGGGCTGCCCTGGAGAGCCTTGCCGCAGCCCTGGCTGCCGAGAGGATAACCGAGGATGAACTGGAGGCCCTGGAACGCTCTCTGGTCAAGGTAGCGGAGTGCACAGAGGCAAATGACCTGGATTCGCTTATTACGGTGGATACTGATTTTCATGACATTCTTTACAAGGCCAGCCGCAATGATAGACTGGTGCAGATTGTCAGTAATTTAAGGGAGCAGATTCAGCGTTTCCGCATGACTTCCCTTTCTCACCCGGGCCGGATGAAGGATGCCCTGGAAGAACACCGGAAGTTAGTAGAAGCTCTATCCGAGCGCAATGTGGAATTAGCCAGGACTTTGGCCAGAGAACACATTGAAAATGCTGAGAATAGTATGCTGGATGTTATAAGAACTAAAGAGGATGGCAAAAATATCAGCAAAAAGTAGTCTAAAAGGAGTAAGGTATTATGCTGGATGCCATCGTCCTTGCCGGCAGTCCTAATGCAGGGCCTTTACGGGAGTGTAGTACAGCCCCTAAAGAGGCTTTAATTGAGATTGGCGGCCGCTATATGGTGGATTATGTACTTGGAGCTCTGGACACTACTGAAGAGGTAAACAAAATTATTTTGGTGGGAGTGGGACCCCAAGACATAAAGTACACCGGCAGCAAGGACATCAGCTGGGTTCCGGCAGGCGATACCCTCCTGGAGAGCCTGGAGCACGGTCTTTCCGCAGTATCAGCGGGTAACAAAGTATTATTGGTAACCGCAGATATACCGCTTCTTAATTCACGGGCCATCAAGGTATTTTTGGGGGAATGCGGGGATTGGGAGGCGGATTTGTATTATCCCATTGTCTCCAGGGAGGTAAGTGAACGCCGGTTTCCGGGAGTAAAACGTACCTATGCTACCTTTCGGGACGGCACCTATACCGGGGGAAACCTTTTTCTGTTGGAACCGGAGGCCATACTGCGGTGCAGGGAAATGTTAAAAGCCGGAGTGGAGCTTCGCAAAAGCCCCTGGCGGTTATGCCGGCTCCTGGGAATGCGCTTTCTATGCAAGTTTCTTTGCCGGCAGCTTTCGTTACAGGAAGCGGAATCTAAAATCCAGAATCTTTTGGGTCTCAGGGCCAGGGTAGTGATTACCCAGTGTCCGGAGATCGGTATAGATGTTGATAAACCCAGCGATCTGCGTATAGTTGAGCAAGAACTGTCCAGACTGCCGTCCTGAAGGGCGGCAGTTATTAATTTGCCCCTTTCTTTTGTTTAAGGAAGGGATTTCCTGCTTAGCGTAGAAATTATGAATATTAATTTCTTATTGCGGAAAAATATTCGTGTTATCCGCTGAGAAGCCGGATTTTGGAGGGGTTTTATTTGGAAAAAATGCGCAGAAGTGAACGAATTATTCTCCTCACCAGGGAATTAATAGAAAATCCCCATAAATCCTTTCCTCTGACCTACTTTGCCGAGCTCTTTCATGCCGCCAAGTCCTCCATCAGCGAGGATCTCAGCATTATTAAAGAAGCTCTGAGAATGTCAGGAGCGGGATTGGTAGAAACTCAGGTAGGCGCTGCCGGTGGTGTCAGGTTTATGCCTTTGATGGCTAAAGGTGAGCGGGAGCAATTTGCCAATCACCTCTGTCAAAGGCTTTCCGGGTCGGAGCGCATTGTACCGGGTGGCTTCATCTATTTGACGGACATAATCTTTGACCCCCAGGTAGGGCAAAAAATCGGGCGAATTTTTACCAGCTTGTTTGTAGAAGCTAACCCTGACTATATTTTAACTATTGAAACTAAAGGAATTCCCTTGGCCCTTCTCACAGCCAGGGCTTTTGGCGTTCCCCTGGTGATTGTCAGGGATGAGTCTAAAGTCAGTGAGGGTTCCTCGGTGAGTATTAATTATGTTTCCGGATCCACCCGGAGGATTCAGACCATGGCTTTGGCCAGAAGAGCTTTGCCCAGAGGCTCCCGGGTACTGATTATTGATGATTTTATGAAGGCCGGAGGCACGGCTAAAGGTATGCTGGACCTGATGGCAGAATTTGAGGCAGAGGTGCTGGGCACCGGTGTGCTGATTAGCACCGCCGAGCCCCAGCAAAAGTTGGTGGATAACTATATCTCGCTTTTGGAATTGGCCCACTTCGATGAGGATAAGAAAGAATTTCTCATCAGGCCCAGTAAATGGATAAGTCAAACTTTCCCCTGGGAGTCAGACAATCAGTAACTCCTGAAATTTGCTTGGAGGTGGACTTAGATGACACCCGAGATTACCTTGGATGATATCCGTTTAGCACGGCAAAATTTAGCCGGGGTTATCCATATTACCCCATTGGAGTATTCCCGTACCTTCAGCCGGTTAATTGAGGGCCATGTATTTC
>JAJZTU010000101.1 GCA_021848765.1 Bacillota bacterium | reverse complement strand
CATTAAATAATCCTTTTTTAATTCCAAAAATTTTATCGACATAACTCGACACCAAAATGCCGGGTTAGGGCGTTCATTTATCCGGAACAAGCATCATTAAACTGCGGGATAACGCCTTTTTTTCCCCAGATTATTAGTAACGAGGGCTACCAGTACCAGGAGTGTTACCCCAACCGCAATGGGAGTAAACACAAAAGTAAAGTCCTGCCCGGTATACACCGCGACAAATGCAGTCGCTCCACCCGGAGGGTGCAGGGTCCCAGTAAAAACCATAGCGGTTATAGCAAAGGTAACTCCCAGGGCAATCGACCACCAGGTCAGGCCAAAAAGCTGAAAAGTTGACACCCCTATGGCAGCGGAAATTATGTGGCCTCCGATCACATTACGGGGTTGGGCCATAGGAACATGACAAGCTGCATAAATAAGTACGGCCGTAGCACCAAAGGAAGGTGCGAGCAGAGGTATTTTAAAAAAATAGGTCAGCCAGGCCACCAGGGAAATTCCCAAAAAGCTGCCGGCGGCTGTCCGCAGCGTCTCTTTCAGGCTGGCGCTCCCCAGCACTTCAACTGCTTTTACCTTCCAACCCTTGCCTTGCTCCCGGTCAACAGCCCGCTCTTGTGGTTGCATGGCTTTCTCCTCCTATCGAATCATAATGTGCAACTGCTTGCTCTGCTTAATTTAGTACCTAAAACAGTTTTAACCAGCCAAAACCGCTCCCCCTGCGGAGAGCGGTTTTGGCCGTATATCCGTTGTATATGGAAGGGTACAACGGATTTCAAAGGGTATTCTGTTACTCCGCAGCCGGGGGCACCGTAGCTTCAATGCCCACTTCCTGCAGCCTTCCCTGAGCAAAGTTCTGCAACTTGGCAACATGTTCGGGCTGTAAATGCGCAAAGCGGCCTTGCAGTTTCAAATACTCTTCAACAGGCTTTAACTCCTTGGGCTGGTAAGTTACCCGGTATTGTCTGTCCTCAGTCAGCTCATAAAGCTGGAACATACCGGTATCTACAGCCAACTTGGCCAATTCCACGGTTTTATCGGAGGGGAAGCTCCAGCCTTTAGGACAGGGGGCATGAATATGCAGATAGGCCGGTCCTTTCGCATTGATCCCTTTGCGCACTTTGTTCATCAAATCCAGAGGGTAGCCAATCGAGGCAGTAGCCAGGTACTTAAGTTCCGGATGCCCGTGGGCCATGATTTTGGGGTTATCTTTGGGGAGAAGCTTTTTACCTTCAGGCACTACAGGACCTGCGGGAGTAAAAGTGGTCCAGGCTCCGTAAGGTGTAGTGGGAGAGGTCTGAATTCCCGTGTTGGCATAAGATTCGTTGTCATAACAGATAAAGAGAATGTCATGCCCACGGTAGAACGCAGCGGACAGGGCTTGCAAACCGATGTCAGTAGACCCGCCATCCCCGGCCATGACAATAATCGCCGGGAATTCCGCGTCGGTTTTCTTCTTGCGGATTATAGCCTTATAAGCTGCTTCGATTCCGGAAGCAACTGCACCGCCATTGGTAATCTGGGCATGAATCCAGGGTACAGTCCAAGGTCCACAGCCGTAACTGGTATTGGCCACATACATACACCCGGTTGGTCCGATAAATATGGTATTCTTGCCGGCGGCTTTGGCTACCTGGCGATAGGTGAGAGCCGGTCCACAGCCTGCACAGGTCCGGTGGCCGGGCACATAGCATTCTTCTCTTGGCGCTTTACGCAGGGATTTGATTTCTTCTAACAACTTAGTTCCCTCCCTTCCAGGTTTACAGTTCAAAGGGCAGCCAGAAGGACTCTTTGTCAACCTTGCCGGTTTTGGCCACCTCTTTAAGTTTATTGAACATACGGTAGAACTCCTCATGGGTAATCATTTCGCCGCCTAAACCTGCAACAAAACCAAGGGTCTTGACCTTGTCACCCAGGTTGTAGAGCGCGGTACGGGCTTCGGTTAAAAGGACGCCGGCGCCGCCGGAAATACCAAAGTTGGCAGAGTTGTCAACTACCCCGACAGCCTTAAACTTGGACAGCGCTTCCCGGACTTCTTGGGTGGGGAAGGGACGGAAGGTGCGGAGGCGCACTACTCCTACCTTTTCACCCAGATTGCGCAGGCGCCTTGCTACTATTTTAGCAGTTTCGGCATGGCCTCCCTGCATGAAAATGGCCACATCGGCGTCTTCTGTCATATATTCTTCCACAAAAGGCGCATATTTCCGCCCGAAAATTTTGGCAAACTCCTCATGTACTTCAGCTATAACCTTCCGGGAGCCTTCTACAGCGTTATACCGCTGGTACTGGAGAGGCGGTCCCATAACAGGCTCAATTTGGGCTCCAATGATTTGCGGCTTACGGGTATCCAGGGTATGGTGGTTCTTGTACGGGGGGAGGAATTCCTTAACCTGGGCCGCAGCAGGAATATCTACCTCACCGAGGATGTGGGATACAAAGTAGCCGTCCTGGCAAGCGTATTGAGGTAAAAGCACACGGGGGTCCTCACCGATCCGGTACCACATGAGGGTCATGTCCAGAGCTTCCTGGGGAGTTGAAGCCCATCCTTGCAACCAGCCCTGGTCACGGCAACAAAGGGCGTCAGTATGCTCTGAGCCAAAGTCTCCCGGGGGATCCAGGGTACGGTCAGCAATAGCCATTTGCAACGGGAACCTTTCACCGGAAATAGGGGAATATACTTCCATTGCATAGGTTACCCCTACCCCGGAACTACCGGTAAAGGCCCGGGCGCCTGCAGCGGAAGCGCCGTAAACTACACTCAATTGACCGTGTTCACCCTCACCATGGATAAACTCGGCATCCAATTCGCCGTCAGCCACCATCCGGGCCAACTCGGACATTATTCCGGTATACGGACGAATGGGATATGAACAGATAACATCTACATCGGCAAGCTTTACAGCATTGGCAACTGCCACACAACCTGAAATACGTTTCTTTTCTCCCATCTTTTTCACCTCCTGAACAATCAGTCTGCAAAATCCAGTTCCGGCACATTGGTTATAGCCCCTACCGGACAGGTAGTGGTGCAAATTCCACAACCTTTACAATATTTCATGTTGAACTGGAGTCCTTTATTGTCATCCTGAGTAATACAGGCATCCGGACAACTGATCCAGCACATCAGGCACTCTGTACACTTATCCCGGTCGATTACAGGCCGGCGGGTCCTCCAGTGACCGGTAATCATCCCCTCATTTTCTGTTTGAGGGGAAGGAACTGTACCGGCAAAAGGAATTTCTTTAGTTGCATGCGCACTCACGGATTCACACCTCCCTAAATTAAATATAAGATTAACCTGCTATCTGCAAAGTTTTTACATCCACTACCTGGGCCCGCTCAAAACCAAATTCGGCTGCTTCTTTGTTTTTAACTATACTGAGAAGATTTTCAAAACTCACGATATTGGTCGCCTTAACAATAGCTGCAGCCAAAGGGGCGCTCATCCCGCCGCCAATGCCGGAGGCATCTGTTGCCCCTTCAGCGCCGGAGAGGGTGATCACAGCCGAACCCAGGCCTGAAGCATCAATGGTTACCAGAGTCTGCAAGTTGCCAAAATCTTTGATGAACTTGGCAATTTCCTGAGGAGAACGCTTGGTGTTGACCACCAGGACACTCCCGGGCTTTACCCCCTGTAGGATAGGGTTGCCTTTTACCAGGGTTTCTTCAGTCAGAGCTACAATATCTGGCACCTCGTTTTCATAGACATACTTGGATTCCAGGGGCTGTTCCCCAATTTTTCCATAAGCCCTAACCGGTACGTAAATCCGGTCCGGAAGATCAACATAATTTTCCCAGGCCTGGACATACTTGCCCTCTTTGGCAGCAGCCTCCGTCAAGGCTACCACAACATCACGGGCTTCCTTGTTCTCCAGAACTCCCCGGGCCCACACCGTAATTTGTTTTAGACCCGGCTCTTCAAAAAGTTTTTCCACATTCACCTTGATATCCTCCTCTCTGTATTGTGCTCATAACCGGTTACCGTTTCAGTTTTTTGTACCCACCTCCTTTAGCTGGTCCTAACATGAGTAAATTCCCCGGTTAGAACCGCTTTGAACATTGAATTGGTTATTCTATTCCCACCCCCCCCTGTCTCAGTTTCCTGTTTCATGGCCATAAAGGCACACTTCCGGCAGAGGGAGACCAGGTCTGAACCTGAAAATCCTTTGGTCATAGCCGCTAAATCCCTAAGCGAAACTTCAGGGTCCAAAGGCAGTTTTTCTGTATGAATGGCTAGAATTTCTTCCCTTTCGGCCTCTGTTGGCAGTGGAAGCTCTACAATGTATTCAAAACGCCCGGAACGCAGTAACGCCGGGTCTAACAGGTCCGGTCTGTTGGTGGCGGCAAGAACCACCACTCCCGCTACCTTTTCGATACCGTCAAACTCCAGAATCAGTTGGCTGATCAAACGTTCCCCCTGATTATTTCCGGCGCCTGAACGGGTCCGCACCATCCCGTCAATTTCGTCAAAGAAGAGAATACACGGCGCAGTCTGCTTAGCTTTAATAAAGAGGTCGTGGAGAGCCTTTTCCGACTCTCCCATCCAACGGGACAGCAAAGTGGGGCCATTAATATTGATGAAATTGGCCGAACTGCTCCTGCCAATTGCCTTAGCCACCAGGGTCTTACCGGTACCCGGGGCGCCGGTAAGCAGGATTCCCTTGGGAGGTTCAACATTGTATTCCCTGCAGCGTTCGGGGTCTTTAACAGGTATCTCTATGAGGGTCTGCAGGGTTGTTTTAACCTCTTGCAAGCCACCGACATCTTCCCAGGAAACATCAGGGATTTCCGCATAGTACTCCCGGGTGGCCGAAGGCTCTACCTCTCCCAAGGCTTCCAGGAAATCGGCCATGCCCACCTGGAAGGAAGGGAGTTCCTGACGTCCTTCTAAAGCAGGAAGAATTTTACGAAGGGTGGCCATGCCTGCCTCTTTGCAGAGGGCCGCCAGGTCAGCGCCCACAAAACCATTGGTCATCCTGGCCAGACCTTTAAGATTTACATCTTTCGCCAGGGGCATACCCCGGGTGTGAATATATAATATCTGCTCCCTTCCAGCGCTGTCCGGGGGAGAGATGCCAATCTCCCGGTCGAATCTCCCCGGCCTGCGCAGCGCCGGATCGATAGTGGCCGGAATATTAGTGGCGCCAATTATCACAACTTGTCCCCGGCTTTCCAGTCCATCCATAAGAGCCAGCAGTTGTGCTACAACCCGCTTTTCCACTTCACCGTGAACCTCAGAGCGTCGCGGGGCAATAGCGTCAATTTCGTCCAGAAAGAGAATGCTGGGGGCGTTACGCCTGGCTTCTTCAAAAACTTCCCTGAGCTTCGCTTCGCTCTCACCGTAAAACTTGTGCATGATCTCCGGACCATTTACATGGATAAAATGAGCTTTGGTCTCAGATGCTACCGCCCGGGCGATAAGGGTCTTCCCAGTCCCGGGAGGTCCATACAGGAGCAGCCCCTTAGGAGCCTCAATACCCAACCGGCGGAAAACCTGGGGATATTTCACCGGCAGTTCAACAATTTCCCGGATTTTCTGAACTTCCCGGGTCAAACCTCCAATGTCCTCATAGGCCACCCTTTCCCGGGGGCTTCCCGCAAGCTCCGGGGCAGTTAACCTGACCTCGGTTGCCGGCCCAACCACTACCGGCCCTCCCGGGGCAGTTCCCAGAACCCTGAATCCTCTTTCCTGATAGCCAAACAGGATTACCGAGAGTTCGTCATCTGTTATTAACGGAATACCCACCAGTAACTCTTTGAGTTGTTTTTCATCCTCTTTACTCCAGGAATTAAAATTTTCCAGAGGAGTCAATACCACCTGATTGGCCTTACGGCAGGAAACTTTTTTTATCTTTACCGGATCCCTAACCCCGACACCGGCATTGCGACGAATAACTCCGTCCATTTGAATTATCAGTTGACCGTACATTTCACCAAAAGCCGGATATACTTTAGCTACCGTGGTACGCTCTCCCTGGATGGAGACTATGTCACCCATTTCAAGCCCGAGTTGCTGCATATCCTCCCGGTTAATCCGGACAACTCCTTTTCTCACGTCTTCTACTAAGCCTTCCAATACCTGTAGTTCTAAAACAATTCCCTCACCGGACATTGTTTGATCACCAACCTTGCCTGGCATTTGGTATACCACTCCTACGGTGACAGCGCCTTTATTTGGTATACGGGATACCAAATTGCTTATTTATTTAACCCCTCTAATGGGGTTTCATCAGTTTTCATAAATTCTATGTTAAATTAAACCCTGAACCAGCCAACCAGTTTCCGGAGATCCTGAAACATCTCGGTCAGTTGTTCGATTGAAGCCGTGATTTCAGCAACAGATGCATAAAGTTCTTCGGTAGATGCTGATACCTCTCCGGCTGCATCCGCATTTTCCCGGGAAATGGAATTAATATTTTGCATAGAAGATTTGACTTGTTCGGAAGAAGCGGATATCTCTTCAGTTGCGGCAGTGTTCTCCTCGGTAATGGCTGCTACATTATCAACTGCTTGGGAGACTACCCGGCTGCTGTCAAGTATCTCCCCAAGCAAACCCGTAATTTTATGTACATTGTCACCGGTTGTTTTTACCCCGTTAACTATTTCATTCAGGTATTCCCCGGCTTCCTGGGCCAGTTCTACCCCCTCTTCCACTTCTCTTGTCCCCACTTCCATTGATTCAACAGCGACCTTTGTACCCCGTTGAATACCGGTGATTAGCTGTGCTATTTCTTTGGTAGCCCTACCTGACCTCTCGGCAAGTTTGCGCACCTCGTCAGCCACTACCGCAAACCCTTTTCCGTGTTCACCTGCCCGGGCCGCCTCAATAGCCGCGTTAAGAGCCAGGAGATTTGTTTGTTCAGCGATATCATCTATAACCTGAATGATTTCGCCAATTTTCTGAGATTGTTCGCCTAACTCATGAATTCTTTGGGCGGTATCAAAAACTGCGTCCTTTACCCGAAGCATACCTTTTACAGTTTTCTCCACGGATTTACCGCCGTTTACGGCAACAACCCCGTTTTGTTCGGCCACCTGCTTGACCGTCTCCATCCCGTTAGCCATTATATTTATCTTATCTACCATCGCATTAACCATGACGGTGGAATTAACAATATTTTTGCTCTGTTCCTGGGCTCCGGCAGCAATTTGCTCAATAGCCTGGGCAACCTGCCCGATAACATTTACAGCCTCCGTGGTATTCCTTGACTCTTCAAGCAACCGCTTTGAGACATGTTCAATAGCCCGGGACACCTGCTGGGTCGCTTGGGTTGCATTACCGGCATTACTTGATAATTGCTGGCTGACAGAAGCTAAGTCCAGGACATTACCACGAACTCCTTTTATAGTCTGCTGCAACTTTTCCAGAAAAGTGTTTGTAAGCTTGGTCATTTGTCCAATCTCGTCATTTCTGCTGACATCAAGGCGTTTAGTTAAATCACCTTCACCCTGAACAAGGTCTTCCAACCTCCCAATAACCCGAAAAATAGGGTTGGTAATCGACCTTCCAATTACTATCTCCAAACCTATCCCCGCCAGTACGCCACCGACAAAGACGACAGCCAACATTTTAATAGTATTCCGGACGGTGTTTGCTAAAGCTTTCTCCGTATTGTTGCTATGTTTTTCATACAAGTCTTCCAGTTGGTCCAGTTGATCACGCATATCTTCAAAAAGTTTTCCGTCATTTTCAATCATTATACCGGCTTGATCCAGGCCGTACGGGGTACCTTCCTGAGCCAGCCGTTGGATTTTTTTAGCCGAATTCAGCCAGGCCAGCCTTTTTTCTTCAAAAGCCTTTTGGAAAACCTTTTCTTCCGGGACAATCTGTCCGATTGCTTTGTATTTATCCCATCTCTCAAAGATTTGCTTTACATTCGCTTCGAAATCTTCGGATTGTCTTTTCTTCCACTCTGCATTTCCGGCTAACAACTCACTGCGCAAAGCCACCATTGCCTGTTGGGCATCCCTATCAAGGTTTAAAATCAATTCTGTAGCCGGCAAAATCTTTTCGGAAATCACCAGTGAATTTTCTGATACAGTGTTAAGGGAGATAATTCCCGCACCTCCAATAATACCAAGCAGCAACAGTAAAGTTACGGACAAAAGCATAATTCTCTGTTGAATTGTTAGTGACAGGATTCTCACAACAGTTCCCTCCTTAAAATCCACATCATTTGGTATACGGTATACCAAATTACAAAGCAAAATCATCACTAAGGAGATCACCTGAGTCTTTGAAGACTATTAACCCGAGGCCCTCTGTGCGTCAATATGAATTTGCGCCATCTGCTTCAATTTTAGATAGGTAGGCTTTTCGCGAACTGTCTACATGACGCACGGCTTCTTGCTCAGCCTTCATCAGATCCTTATTACGGAGAGCTTCTGCTATGGCGTTATGTTCTTTAAAGGCTTCCTGAATCCGTCCCGGCACTTGATAAGCGACTTCGGCAAATTTGTTAATGTAATCGGATAAGGTATTAATCATGTTATGAAGCCGTGGACTTTCAGCGGCCTGATAAATTATTTCGTGAAAACGCCCATGCAGAGTATTTACTTTTTTGAGATTTCCTTTTTGAAACTCCGCTTCCATTTGTTGAATGATATTCTCGATCCGGTTCAGGTCCCTGGAACGAATTTTTTCCGCAGCCAGGCGACAGATAAGACCTTCTAAAGGGCTGCGTATGTAGAAAATCTCTAAAACCTCCTGCGAGGAAAAAGATGTAACTATTACTCCTTTACGGGGTATGTGCGTAACCAACTTTTCTAACTCCAGTTTCCTGATAGCCTCCCGGACCGGAGTACGACTAACCCCTAATTGTTGGGCAATATCGCGTTCTTTAAGATGCTCTCCCGGTTTTAATTTCTCCTCTAAAATGGCATTACGCAAGGTGTTGAACACAGCTTCTCTGATTGGTTCAAAGTCTTCATTTCTAATCGGTTCAAGTTCGTTCGCACTCATTACCTCGCCTCCTGTTAATTTGGGTAAACGAATCTTAGGATTGATATTATCAGTAAATTTATATGTCCTTTCAAAATTATTTATTCAGGTATTTGGGACACCGGAATTTGGTATACCAAATACTTCGTGAATTGATATTTCTACGTCTTTTCCCTTTTTCCTGCTTAGTTGGAAAATTTTTTTTATATTTTTTTGCGCTGAGATCTCCGGAACATCCGGTAAATTGTTTGGCAAAATTTTTTGAAAAATTTTTAAATTTTAAGCAGGAATATCACAAGGCTTGTTGAATATACATTAATACCAAAATAATCCCATAAACTGGAACCTATTTTATCCCAAATCCCACTAGGCCAATCATCGATTGAGCTATTTTTTAACCCGCTCCTTGGTATACCGGATACCATTACTCCCTGCTATGACTGCTCGCCATTTGTAACTACTCTTCACTTCCCGGTTTGAACATTTCATTCCATAACTAATGCAGGTAAATTACGATGTTTTGGTATACCGTATACCACGATTAGCGGTTTAAAGTTTTGGTATTTAGTGACTGTGCTGCACTTTCAAAAGATTCTCGTCCGGGGGTCTTTTGGGAAACAATCAATGGCATAGGAGGTGATGGTGATATGCTTAGATATTTCTCCGGTTATGTTTAATTGCTTCTAAATAAACGAACACATGGAAGGAGGATGAAGCTATTTGGACATCCAAATCCAACACCAAAGGGCTGTTCAAACCTATGGACCCATCAGGGGAAACCGGTGGGTGCAACTAATATCGGCAGTCCTGGCAATGGTCATGATTGCCAACCTCCAGTATGCCTGGACGCTGTTTGTCCCATCATTGCGTGAGGCCTTCGGTTGGTCACTTCCTGCTGTTCAACTAGGATTTACACTATTCATCATGTTTGAAACCTTCGCGATGCCAATCGAAGGATATCTTCTCGACCGTTTCGGACCGCGGCTGTTCTTTACCGTTGCCAGCTTCATGGTTGGAATCGGCTGGACGGGCCTAGGCTTTATCAAATCCCTCCCAGGCCTTTACTTCTTCTACGGCCTGGCCGGTTTAGGAGCGGGGTTTATTTACGGGGGCAGTATAGCCGTAGCTATTCGCTGGTTCAGTGATAAACGCGGACTGGCAGCCGGAGTAATTGCTGCAGGTTTCGGAGCCGGTTCGGCCCCTTTTATACCCATTATCGGTAATATTTTAAAGTCTGAGGGTTATGCCGCTGCTTTCACCTACACCGGTATCTTACAAGGAGTTGTGATCTTGCTAGTTGCCCAGATTCTTTGCTACCCTCCGGGAGCCGGAGGTCACAATGTTAAGGGTGACCCGGCAATTCCCCAGCAAAACCCTGGTTTCAACCCCTGGCAGATGCTGCGTACACCTCACTTTTGGCTGATTTATGTCATGTTTATTGCCATGACAACCGGCGGATTGCTGGTTACAGCCCAGGCAAAACCCTTTGCAAAGGATGTAGGCATTCCGGCCGCCTTTGTAATTCTAGCT
>JAJZTU010000100.1 GCA_021848765.1 Bacillota bacterium | reverse complement strand
GCTTACGCTTAAACCGAGCTTAATCAGTTCGATGCCTGCAAAGGCAACAATCCCCAAAAGCAGGGAATTCACTGTATCATTAGACGTGCTAATGTTAAAAACTCCTTTACCGACCTGAGCACCGGGTTCCTGCTTAATTTGCCCCCCGATAACGAGAACCCGGTCGGCAACTTTGGCAGTGCTCTTTAGAGTTACACTGCCCTTAATTACTACAACCTCATCTTTCACTTCTCCGGCGATTACTCCGTCCTGACCTACTAAAAGGACATTTTTTACCACCTGTCCCGCCGGAACCAGAGTATTTTGGAATGTAACGAGTTCTTGGCCGAAACCCGGTCCGGCAGCTAACACGGGAGAAGATAGAGCAAAAAACAACCCTAACAATAATAAAATTATTGAAATTAATCTATTCATGTAGGGGCCCTCCCAGATTTGTGTTATTCAGAACCTTTCGTAATCCGTAATAAGAAAGCAAAAAACCAAAGAACAAGGTTAGACTAATTGACCATCCTTGTATTCCCACTGTTGACCGGGATGATATTTTGAAAATCAGGGACCCAACGTCGATGATATTCTTAACTGTGGAGCCAAATAAAGCCAGTATCGCCTGCCCGAGCGGTGAGAAGTAAACTAGAGTTACCACCCCACCAGCCAGAATACTGAATAAACCGAGCATAACCGAAAAAACATGATAAGATTTATCAATGTCCTTTTGCTTAATTGATGCCATAACATAACTAAACACATCGGATTCAAGTGGTGGGATTTCCAAAGTTCTAACCAAACCGGTAACCCTGGAGAGGCGTTCTTTTTCGGCCAGACATTCCGGACATTGTTTTAAGTGTTTAACAATACTATCCCGTAGATCATTAGGTAATTCGTCATCAAGAAAAACTGAGAGATTTTCTCTGACATCATGACATAACATTACCTTTCCCCCTCCTCCTCGTTCCGGGTAGGCTGCAAAAGATCGGCCAATAAAGTTCTGGCCTGATGAATCCGGGACTTCACCGTACCTAAAGGAATCCCGGCAATATCAGCAATTTCACTATACGAGTAACCCTGAATATCCCGTAATACCACTACAACCCTGTAATCAAGCGGTAGGTTTAACAGAGCGTTATGAACATCCTGCTTAAGCTCCAAAGCAAGATATGCTTCTTCCGGACCGGTATTACTTATCCGCAAGTCCTCTATAGAATCTAGGGGAACTGTCGGTCTCTTACCACTGTTTTGAACCTTCCGGAAACATAAATTAGTTACAATCTTGCCAAGCCATGTGGGAAAAGCCTCTTCATTACGTAAACTTTTAATCTGACGGTAGACAGCAATAAATGCCTCCTGGACCGTATCTTCCGCATCCCTGTCACTTCCCAGAATTCCATAAGCTATCTTGAAGGCGTATTGCTGATACTGTCTCACCAATTGTTCAAAGGCTTCTGTTGAACCATGCTGGCATGCTCGGATTATTTCCTGTAAGGTACTCACCGGGGCTATCCCCCCTAAAACCAGAATCATTTAGTTCTGATGACTATTTGTTTCTTTATTGAATAACCTCTCCGTCGAGGCTTCCCATAATTCCAGTAGCTTAATAACCCAATTTTCGCAGAGTGGCCAGGCTTTTTCCACCATATAACTACCCAAAAAACCTGTTAAAACTCCACCAAGCACATCCAGGGGATAATGAGCGCCTACATAAACCCTGGATATAATCATCAGAATCGTCATTACAAACATAATTGCCCCGGCAACTGAATTAGTGGAAGAAACGGCAAAAGACAAAGAACTTGCACCGGTAGCATGGTCACTTGGGAAAGAAGGGTCTGGGGACCGGTCAATCAATAAATTAACTGCATGGTTAGCAAAAGGACGGGGGCGGAAGTAGATAAGTCCTATTAACTGATTGATTGCTAAGGCTGCAAATGCAGACATGACAGCTTTTACCACAGTTTTGCGGTTCTCCGTTTTTGATTTTAGATCCTTGCCGCTAAAGAAAAGTCCGACCAAAATAAGACCGAATATAATAGCGCCCCATTTAGCTATGATAACCATAAACAAATCCAAAAATTTGCTTTGCCCAACTAAGTTATTAATTACTGTAAAAATACGATAGTCCAATTGTTGCATCTTAATAAACTCCTCTCTTTAATAATAAAACTGGTTTCATTTTATAGATACAGAAAAACAATAAAAAGTTCGAAAGAATAAAATATACATAGCGAAAAGCCGGTTCTTCCTTAACGTAGGAAAAACCGGCTTTTTAATTTCCAAATATGGAACCGGGATTTTGCGACTCATCGCTCGTATACGACAACACCTTCTCTAATCACCTCATTGATGAGTTCACTGTCTGCGGCGAGGTTCATGTGTATTTCCTCCTCCGTAAGCACTATAGGGTTAACTGCCAAGCCATCTGTGTAATAGGGCTTAAGTTGTTCCAGTCGTTCCTCAAAATCTTCATCAGTTTCTTTCAGAATAATCATATCCACGGGTTCCCCTTCTTCCCAGTCCCCCCTGGCATAAGAACCGAATATGATTATACGTTCAGGGTCATATCCCTTGGCAATGTTATGGATAATAGATTTTATTTTTTCCTGGACAACGAAAGCTTTTGCCATAAGAACCATCCTCTCAAAAAATAATTATCTGCTCCTCGCATTAGACTTAGCCTTCTTGGTCAAGCGTATTTTTCGACTTTCTAAACCCGTATTCTAAGAGCTTGAGAGTGTCCCTGTAACGGTCGGGACTTTTTAATACCACCGTTATAAGCTGCCTACCGTCCCGGGTAACTGAAGCAACCAAACATCGGCCGGCTTCTACTGTGGTACCGGTCTTTACCCCGTTGGCCCCTACTGTGCCCCAAAGCAATTGATTGGTATTGTATAAATACCTTTTTTTGTTAGGGGTTATAGTATTAATAACTTTAGTTTTACTACTGACAATTTTACCAAAATGGGGATTCCGGAGACTGTACCTGGCCAACAAGGCCAGGTCATAAGCTGTGGAATAATGGCCCTTGGCAGGCAACCCGTGGGGGTTAATAAAGTTACTGTCTACTGCCCCGATAAGAAAAGCCTTTTGATTCATTAAGTAGCTAAATCTTTCCTCAGATCCTGCTATATGTTCACTGATGGCCACACAGGCATCATTACCCGAGCAAAGTAAAGCTCCATAAAGTAGTGCTTCTAAAGTCAGTACCTCTCCCTCTTTTAATTCAAGTGATGCCTCCCCCGTTGCGGCTGCTTTCGGGCTTACCTGTACCGGTGAATCCGTATTTCCCGTTTCCAGGGCAATGATTCCGGTGATAATTTTGGTAGTGCTGGCAGGCGCCCTTTTTGTCCAAGCCTTTCTTTGGGCGAGGACCCGCCCTGTTTGGCTGTCCATTAAAATGTAGCTGTGAGCCCCGATACCCGGTACGACATCACCGGGACAGGATGACTCAGCTGCCCAGGCCGTTACCACTGAAACCAATGGAATAACAACTAAAATTGAACACATTAAGAGCATAAGTAGTTTAAATCTGGTGTGAATAAGACTGCGAATCATGGCTTAACCTCCTGGAATGTTTTTTACTGCGATGATTGGCGGATAACCAAAATCTGCTAATGCTTACGATTTAGTTGAAGGTATTTGAGGATCAGGCCTCTGCCAGTCAATAGTATCCACACTGGACATAATTGTTATGTAACCTTTTTCTCCGGCTGGTTGAACCGCCCGATTATCAAGCTCACGGGCATCTCCGGAATAAATTCCTCGCCCCGCAAAAGTGGGATACAAAAGGGCACCGGTAGGCGTTTTTGCTTATGTATAAAAGCCTCCTGCAAGGGAACCCTATAAAAAGTTGTGGGGCCGGAAGAAAGCGTTAGCGGCCTAATATGTGGTGGAGGGTGAATCTATGGCAAATTTACCTGTTGGCACAATTGTTCTGATTATTGTATCTTTACTAATTTATTTTGGCCTAGCCCACCGTATTTTGGACAGGATGCGCCTGACTGACAAAGGGGCTCTGGCGGTGGTGGCCCTGATTATTGTAGGCAGTTTTATCACCATTCCTCTTTCCAGGGGACTTGTTGGCGTTGATGTTAACGTAGGCGGGGCACTGGTTCCTATAGGCTTATCCATTTATGTCCTGACCCGTGCCGGCACGGCCAAGGAATGGATTCGGGCCCTGGCGGCAACTGTGGCCACTGCAGTCGCAGTGGCTTATACAAGTAGATTTGTTGGCGGGTCGGAACCGGAAAGGATGTTTCTTGATCCAATTTATTTCTATCCTTTAGTTGCCGGAGTTGTAGCCTATATAGTTAGCCGGTCCCGGAGGTCTGCTTTCATCTCCGGTGTTCTGGGCATGTTCCTCTTCGATTTGGGTTCACTGGTCTGGTATCTAAACACGGGCAGGAAGGCATTTGTTGCCTTTGGTGGGGCAGGCGCCCTGGATACTTATGTAATTGCGGGTGTTGTAGCCGCGCTGTTGGCAGAACTGGTAGGAGAAACCAGGGAACGCCTTCAGGGGGGACCGGCACACAGGGGAAGGCCAAAAGAGCTTTTGGAAGGTTTGAAAAAACCGGAGTTTGCTAATATGTTAGGGCCCAGGCCTATCCCGGATAAGCAGGCAAAAACCGAAAAGGGTGGTGATGAACATGAGAAACAATAGAAACAGCCTTGTTATCGGAGGGTTTTTAGCCTGTCTTCTGGTAGCGGCGTTTTTTGTTTACGGTAATCAGGAACTGGTGCTGACAGCCCTGAGTTCCAAAGGTATTTTGGACAGTAATCTGGAAACTGAACGGGAAGACGGTTACTTTACTGTTAAAGATGAAGATGGCAGGCAAATTACCGCCACTGCACTTCCGGTTTTTGTAGGAGATGAATTTATCGCGGGTGATAATAAACACTACCGGGTAATAAAAATCCAGGGAGATACCGCCTTGGCTAAGTTCCTCGGTGTAGACAAGTTAGCCTATGACCCGGCCTGGGATGAAGCCCCGGTAGCTTCAGCCGCAACCGGGGCCGGTAGAGGAACAATTGGAGTTTATCACACCCACAGTGATGAATCCTATGTACCTACCGATGGTGCGGAGAGTATCTGGGCCAACGGAGGCATTTTTAAGGTTGGCAATGCCTATACTAAGGCTATGGAAAAACAGGGGGTCCAGGTGGTTCACAGCACCAGGCCCCATGATCCCCATGATGCAAATGCCTACAACCGGTCCAGGCGGACTGCAGTGGAATTATTAAAACAAAACCCTGCAGCCCTTGTTGATGTTCACAGGGACGCTGTTCCCCCGGAAGTCTACCGGAAAGTCGTACAAGGTAAGGAGGTTACCCAGGTAAAGCTGGTTGTCGGCAGACGTAACCCCAAAATGGCTGAAAACCTCAAGTTTGCCCAAAATATTAAGTCTTATGCAGATAAGCACGAACCCGGAATAATTGAGGGTATCTTTATCGCTAAAGGTAACTATAACCAGGAACTGTCTCCAAGAGCTATACTTATTGAAGTTGGCGCCCATACTAACAGCCGGATAGAGGCCCAGGACGGTGTTGCCCTGTTTTCTGAAGTAATTCCGCGGGTTTCGGGGGTATTCACCGCTGCCGGACCACGTCCAGGAGCTATTACTCCAGGAGTCCTCGCGACTCAGAACCGTACCTCCTGGTCTACCCTGGGCTGGATTTTGGCCGCGGTAATTGTTGGCGGAGGAGCATTCCTATTGATTTCCACCGGAAGCGTCAGCGGTTCCTGGGATAAAATTAAAAGCTTCACCGGTAATGAGTTTGCTAACGCCTTCCTGCGCCGAAGGGAAAAAAAGAAGAAATAGTCCTTTTATTCACCTAAACAAAAACAGAGTAGGGAAACCATCCGCTTCCCTACTCTGTTTTTGTTTGGAAATTTACTTTTTCCGTGGCCCCTTTTCAATTATCCGGGGACTGGGGGAATAGTAATCTTTACCTAACATTTTTGTTTCTTCCTTGCCGTTTGGGTACTTGATGGTAAGCCAGGATCTAACCACGATACCATCCTGCCCCGGGGCTATCACCCTCTCTGTACCCGGGGGAAGGTTAGGATTAAAACTGTGGATGGTTGAAGTTTTTAGGTTTTTCAGAGTTTCATGCTGCCAGGTTACCCTTGGGGGTACTTGTTGGCCGTAAAGGGCCATATACAGGGTGTTATCATATGTTTTGGCCCAAATTAATACTGGGCCTTTAGAATTATTCCTAAACTTAAAATCGCGGGAGCCATAATACACGGTAGCGTCTTGGCCCGGTGGTACATAGGGCACGGTAAGGGAGTGGTTATGCCTTTCAATTACCTGCAAATTACTCAGCCTAACTACGTTGTACAATAGGGAAGCTATTTTGCAAACTCCGCCACCAACTGTTGTTATAACCCTGCCTCCGGAATAAGTAGGACCCTTTTGGTAGCCTTTGGCTGTGCTATAAGGCCCCAGAGTCTGGTTCTGTGAGAATACTTCCCCCTGTTTTACCACTGTTCCGGAAAGCATGCCTGCCGCGTGGCTTACATTGAACCATTCCCCCGGTAGCGGGTCCTTGAGCGTTGCCGAAAGAACTGCCATTCTGATCGGTGTATTTGCATCGCTAATGGCCTGCTGAAATTCCGGGGTATTTTCCCAGGGGATGGTGATTCCGCCTAAGCTTTTGGCATAGCTAACCTGCGGTGTTTTTAAGGGGAAAAACTTCTCGAAAGGACTCACTAATGCCACTAAAATAAGTAGTACTATGAAGGTCTTAATTAACCGGTGCTTTTTCAAGTTGGCCTCTCCTTTTTCGCAATTTCCTAAATATTTTTCTCCTAAGCGAGGCCAAATTATTAGCTGCCTTCAAAAAAGCTCCCAGTTATTTTATGCCAGGAATCACTTTGCTAAGCAAATAAATATCTTTTTTTGAACATAATGAAGCAAAACAAACAGTAAAAGCAGCCAAAAAGAATAAATTCAGTTCCCTGTCGAAGTAACTCGTGGAAAATGTTTTCTCCGGCTAAGTACAGGTTAATTGAAGGTTTACTTAACCCTGCTATAAGCATAGAGAGTCCGGCAGCTAAAAGGGCTTTGCTGATTAAGCGAAACAATTTAAGTTGCCGGAATAGCGGCGCTTGTTTTCTGGCTAATAAGAATAGAATAAGGCACGATGAACCAACACTAAAAGCAGCAGCCAGGGAGATTCCGGGTAGACCGATAAGCGGGACAAGGACCATAAGATAGAGAAAATTAAGCGTAGTATTGGCTAACCCATTTAAGATAAGTACCGGGATATTGTAAGCGGCGAAAAAGTACCTGAGCAGAAGGTCGCGAAGGGCATAAAAGAACAGGCCAACAATATATCCCTGAAAGACCGTTGCTGTTAGTGCGCTTTGTTTGGCGTTGAAGGCGCCTCTTTTAAATATCATGTCTATCAGGGAGCCGGCATTAATAAAAAAGTAAACTGCCAGGGGCAGAAGCAGGATAATCAGTAAGTTTATGATTTTTTGCATGATTGCCGCAGTGAGTTTAAACTCCTTTTGGACTATACTTTTGCTCAATACCGGATAAACAATCAGCATTGTGGTTGTAATTAATGTTGAATAGACCCCCATAAGTACCCGGTTGCCCAGGTTAAGTGTGGTTATACTGCCTTCACCTAAACGGGAAGCAAAATAATTTTCCATGACAATAGTGAGCTGCCCTAAGATAGCGAGAAAGGCTACCGGAAGGGTTAAAACCACGTATTTCCTAATCTCCGGGCTAAAAGTGATGCGCCAGGCCGGCAAGGGTAAGCCCCAGTAAACTGCCTGGGGCATCAGGACCATAAATTGAATTATAAACCCTGCTATTGTTCCGATGATTAGGGCATCCAGGGCAGGGCCGGTCCCGTTGTAATAAACACCGGCGATAACGGCAAAATTATAGAATATCCCGATAGCGGAGGGAATAATAAATTGCTTATGAGCCTGCAGAAATGCCAGGGAAAAATTAGTAACCGTGATCAAGAAAATATTGACTAGAAAAATCCTGAGTAAAAAAGACGTAGTGCCAACAGCCGGACCGCTGAACCCGGATGAGAATATGGTAATTAAAAAAGTTGTGTGTTTGAAACCAACAAGGAAAATCAACCCTGCTAAAAGCAGGTACAAGGAGAAAAGTGTTGCTACGAAACGCCTGTGCCGTTGTGCGCGTTCAGCTTCATAATAAATAGGCACAAAATTGGCCGTCAGGGAGTTTCCAAAGATATTAAACAGGACTTCCGGAATTAGTAAAGCTATGGTATAGGCGTCGGTAACCAGGGTGGCCCCAAATCTGGCAGTAATCAGGGCATCACGAAAAAAAACAGTTATGTTGCAAACCAGTGTAATTAAAATAACTAAGGCATATGTCTTTATCCACCGAAATGGGACCACAAACATCCTTTACCTCCCCCAAAATCCAAAAATCTTCTTTTTGAAAATTATCACGAAGCACAAACAGTAAAAGAAACCGAAAACAATAAATTCTGTTCCCAGTCGAAGCAAATTGCAGAAAACGTTTTGCCCGGTTAGCAATAAGTTAATTAAAGGCATGGTAAGCTCGGCTATCACGATAGCTACCCCGGAAGCTAAAAGGATTTTAATTAATAGCTGGATAAACTTTAACCTTCGGAATACCGGCACTTTTTTTCTGACCAAAACCAACAGAATAATGGATGATGAAACAGCGCTTAGGGCTGTAGCCAGGGAGACCCCAGGGAGACCAATAAGCGGGACGAGGACCGAAAGATAGATAAAATTAAGCATACTGTTAGCTAACCCATTTAACATAATGGTCACAGCACTGTGCTCGGCAAAGAAGTACCTGACCAGAAGATCCCGGAAAGCATAAAAGAACAAGCCGACAATGTACCCCTGAAAAACCATGGCCGTTAGCGCACTTTGTCCAGCCGTGAAAGCACCTCGCTTAAACATCAGTTCTATCAAAGGGCCGGCATTTAAGAAAAGGTAAACAGCCAGGGGCGCCAGGAGGATTAGCAACCAGTTAGTGATTTTCTGAATGATTGTTAATGTATCTTCACCATCCCTTTGAATCATGCTTCTGCTCAGTATCGGGTAAACAATTATCATCGTATTAGTGATTAGGGCTGAATAAATCCCCATCAGTACCCGGTAGCCCAGGTTAAGGGTGGTTATATTACCCTCACCTAAACGGGAAGCAAAATAATTGTCCATAGCTATATTTAGTTGCCCCAAGATAGCCAACAAAGCTACCGGAAGGCTCAACACCATGTAATTCTTAATCTCCGGGCTAAAAGTGATACGCCAGGCCGGCATTGGCAAACCCAGGGAAATTGCTTGGGGCAGTTGGACAACAAATTGGGTTATATAGCCAAGTAGTGTTCCAATAATTAAAATATGCAGGGGATTATCCTCCCCTTTAAAATACATACTGGCGATAACGGCGATATTGTAAAAGATACCGATAGAGGATGCAATAAGAAACCGGTTATGAACCTGTAGAAACGCCAGGCAAAAGTAGGTAAGCGTAATGAAGAAAATATTGGCCATAAATATTTTGAGTAAAAAGCTCGTGGTATCAAAAGCTTGGCCGCTAAAGCCCGAGGAAAATATCCTGATTAACAGGCTGGTATGCTTGACTCCGAAAAGGAAAATCAGCCCCGCCAAAAGGAGGTACAAGGAAAACAGTGTTGATACGAAACGCCTGTGCCGTTTTGCGCATTCAGCCTCATAGTAAATAGGCACAAAATTAGCCGTTAGGGAGTTCCCAAAGATATTAAACAGGACTTCCGGTATTAGCAGAGCGATGACATAGGCATCAGTAACCAGAGTAGCCCCGAATTCAGCTGTAATTGTTGCATCACGAAAATAACCTGTTACTTTGCTGACGAGTGAAATTAACATCACCGAGGAATATATCTTTATCCACCGGAACGGGACCCTGAACATCCTCTTCCTCCCCAATTGTTAAGCCTTTATCTTTAACTTGTATGCCGGCGCTTATCTTTCCATGCTTCGGTTAAATTAACTTTACGGAACATTATGTGAAAGAAAAAAGCCCTGGCAATATACGCCAAGGCTTACTTGAGGTTTAGTTCTAAAAACGTCTGGCAGTTTGCTTAATCCGGGTTACCCGTGTGCAGTGTTAGTCAACTGTAAAGAAGCCGGGGAAGATAAAGATAATTAATACGAAGAGTAGCAGGATAGCAAGCATCATAGTGCCATCAAATTTAAAGCCTCTATCATGACCGGACATAGATAATACCCCCTTATGTTTATTTTCCGGCTCCAGCCGGGTTATCACCTCCATGTAAGGGAAAATCTATTTCATAATATTATATAAACTTAAAAATGTATTGTTACTCTTATGTGACTGAATAATTTGAAAGAACGGGGGAAGGAATTCAATACCCGGACAGAGAATAGATTGGGGATTGCATAATGGTGGGATCCAAATCCTATAACTAAAGGGAGGCCATCGAATGAGAAAAGGCGGCATGCTGCGCGCATTGTTACCTTTGTTAATCACAATAATTGTTTTGGTAAAAATCGCCTCGGTTTTCTATGTGGACTACAACTGGTATAAAGATTTAGGCTATAACCAGTTGTAC
>JAJZTU010000099.1 GCA_021848765.1 Bacillota bacterium | reverse complement strand
AACCCCCAGGATAAAGGCATTAATTCCGCGGACTACCTCCGGAATGGGATGAGCCGCAACATAGCCGATAATATTACTTTTAGTTTGTTTCCCGGCGGCAATACCGGAGAGATAGCGGGCCTGGTATTCCCTTCCGAAATATGTGCCTGCATTCTTGGCGGTTTTAAACCCAGTAGCATGCAAAAATACAACATCAGGGTATTTGGCTGCCACTTTCTGGACAGGATCCATGTAACCAAAACTGGTGGCAAAAATCACTTTATTGCCTTTTTCGGCTAACTCGGTCAGCACACGTTCTGAATCCGCTCCTTCCGGAACAGACTCCACATAGGTGGTTTCCACGTTGGGCAACTCTTTTTCCAGATATTTCCGGCCCTGGTCATGGGAATAAGACCATCCGGCATCACCCACAGGCCCGACATAAATAAATGCTACTTTAAATTTGTTTTCCTTTGGGGTTTCCGTTTTTTGTTCAGTTGGAGCTGTCTTATTTTCTGTAGCCGTCTTCTGACCGCCACATCCTGCAGCGCCGATAACCAATGACAAAATCAATCCCGTCAGCAACAATGTAATTCTCAATTTGCTCTTCATCAGTTTACCTCCCTTTTAATTATGGACAAAGTGTAGATTTTGTTTTTCCCTTTACCTCCCCCTCTGCAGGTTATTTCCGCCATGCCTACTTCCACATTTCGTTTCTGCTGTCCGAAATAGCAGCCCGTTCAGCATGGAGGCATAAACAAACCCCAGGCTACAAAAGGCATAAAACAGTACATAAAATGCAACAGCACTTTATGGCCATCCCATGCCTCTTGTAGCCTAGGGCAATTTACGGTTACCTGGTCGAGACGCTCAAACCATATCTCTGAGCTTATACAAGAGTCTATGAACTTTTTAATAATAAAAAAGGGCTTAATATAGTTTATTACCCATATTAAGCACCTTTGCTTACTGTAGCCCAAACACGTCACTGTATCCGGCAATTACTTATTTAACTGTTAATATTTTAACATTAGTTCCAAATCGGTGTCAAGAATAACTCGAAAAAACTCGAAATCAGCGACAAATCAAGCTGTCTACCTAACCTTAACATTAAATATGAATGCAAGTAATGGTACCGACCGGAGCAGGTACCATTACTTACATGGATTACAGTTTTGAATTCACAATCTCCTTAGTTTTAGCCAGTAGCAGACTACCTTCCTGCAGATACCTTTCGACCTTGGAAGCTACCAGGGATACAAAGGCTTCATCCTTTAGCGAACCCAGATTAATCCTGACGTTAAGCACGGTCGCCTGCAACCCGGCCATAGCCATCTGCGCAGCGACACCAATGTCGGTAATAGCGTTGGGATTACCTTTTTCAGCAACGACGGGAGTCATTTTCAGGATCTCCAGACATAGGCCTGCACCGGTTAGGGGAGTTTCAGCGGCTTGCTTATTGGCCGCCTGGATAGCCGCGCTTCTGGCCTGCTTTTCTGCTTCGGTCTCTTTGGGTAGTTTATAGGCATCCATGACTAAATTAAATGCCTCAGTATCACGGTCAACCAGTTCCAAAAGCTGTCCTTGCAATTGCTTACCCCTGCGGGCAATCTCCTGCATCTCTTCCTCTGTTTCAGCGAATTTGGGCCGGCCAATGGTCAGGTTACAGACCATCTCCAACAGGCCGGCAGCTAAGGCCCCGGAAGCAGCCCCGACACTGCCGCCACCCGGGGCAGGTGAAGAAGAAGCGACTTCTTCTACAAAGCCTTTTACCGTTAAATCAACTAATTTCATGTTATAACCTCCTGTGTTATAGCATTTAACCCGTGCTGTCCGATTTTATACTGTCCCTAAGTTCCAAGGCTGACCGGGATAATGCTCCAGCTGCCAAAATCCACTAAACCCATATCAGTTAATTTGAGACTGGGTATTACGGGGAGGGAGAGAAAAGAGAGCGTCATGAAAGGGTCAAAGTCCTCTTTTACTCCCAAATTCCTGGCCAGGCCGTGTAACTGAGCCAGTTTTTGGTCTACCTCTGCAGCAGACTGGTCTGACATTAGCCCGGCAATGGGCAAAGGAAGCAGCCCCAGGACACAGCCCTGGTTGACCACAGCCAGCCCTCCCCCGGCTGAAACCACTGCCTCAATGGCCAGGACCAAATCCCGGTCATTAGCCCCTACTGCCACAATATTATTGGAGTCGTGGGCCACCGAGGAAGCAATGGCGCCTTGTTGCAACCCCAAGCCTTTGACTAAACCGGTACCAACCCTGCCGCTGCGCCGGTGTCTTTCCACTACCGCCAGCTTGGCTAAATCCTCCTCCCCACTGGCAACAAAGCAGCCGTTAATCACCGGGGGAGTTAAAACCAGCTTCTCAGTGACAATCTGGTGTGGAATCAAGCCAATCACCTGGGCTTGGGAACCTTTAGCGGGAATAGCCAGTTTAGCTAATAAGGTTTCCCGGTCCAGGTCGCCAACCTTAACCGAGTCCATAACCTTTTCCTCAAAATATACCGGGGCGCTGAACAGAGGTTGTCCGTGTTCAGCAACTTTCCGGCCGCCCTGGTAAACCACGCTGACTTCAAACCGCTCCAAATCCTCAAGAATCAGGAAATCTGCCCGGAACCCCGGTACCAAGGCCCCTACATCCCGCAGACCAAACCATTCCGCCGTATTGAGAGTTGCCATTTGAATAGCCCGGATGGGGTTAATACCGGCCGCTATGGCAGTGCGCACCAGGAAATCTATATGGCCCTCCTGCAGTAAATCCTTGGGATGCCGGTCGTCAGTTACAAAAATACATCGCCGGGCATTTTCCGGGGTAACAGCGGGAAGTAAATCCCGAAGATTCCTGGCTGCAGAACCTTCCCGGAGCATTACCCGCATACCCAGGCGAAGTCTTTCCAAAGCTTCCTCCGGTTTAGTACATTCATGGTCTGAACCGGCTCCGGCCAATACATAGGCGGCCAGGTCCGGACCGGATACACCCGGAGCATGGCCGTCAATCCGTTTTTTGCTGCCCAGGGCCAGCTTTTCCAGCATCCTCTCCTCAGCCTGGAGTACAGCCGGAAAATCCATCAGCTCCCCTAAACCCAGCACTCTGGGATGGTCGATGAACGCCGCCAATTCCCCGGCCCCAAGTTCGGCCCCTGCAGTCTCCATTTTGGTGGCCGGGACACAGGAGGGCAGCATCACATAAACCCTTAAAGGCAGATCTGCACTGGCCTCCAGCATGTAATTAATTCCCGCCGCCCCACAGACATTGGCTATCTCGTGGGGATCAATAACTACAGTGGTGGTACCGTGGGGAAGCACGGCCCTGGCAAATTCCCCCGGGGTTAACATGGAACTTTCAATATGCACATGTCCGTCGATAAGCCCGGGACAAACCCACTTGCCGGCTAAATCCACTTCGGCTTCAGCCTGATACTCACCAAAGCCTAATATAAATCCATCCTTTACTGCAAAAGAGGAAGGAATAATTTCTCCGGTAAAGACATTAATCAGTTTGCCGTTTCGGAAAACCATGTCTGCCTTAGTCAGACCACGCGCAGCTTCAATCAATGCTTGCAGATTTCTCACCTTAATCCCCCCTAGCGGGTAATACCTGCCCTTTGGTAAACTCTTTTAATGGCTTGGTTGCATTTATTGATAACTTCTGCCTCGTCAATCGTGGTTAGAGCGCCGTTTTCATAGACCACCCGGCCGTCCACCATAGTCAGGGTGACATCGCTTCCCCTGGCCTGATAAACCAACTGGGCATAGATATCACTCCCCTCCATGGGGGTACAGTGCAATTTGCGCAAATCTACCATGGCCAAATCAGCCTTTTTACCTGCTTCCAAAGAGCCGGTTTCCCTTTCCAGGCCCATTGCTTTAGCTCCCCCTAAGGTGGCCAGCTCAAAAGTCTGCCAGGCGGGCATGGCGGTGGGGCCATGGACAGGTTTCTGGATTAGAGCCGCTGTACGCAGCTCTGTAAACTGGTCCAGATTGTTATTACAGGGAGCGCCGTCGGCGCCAATGGACACCTGGATGCCCTTACTCAGCATCTCCGGGATCTTGGCAATACCTGAAGCCAATTTCAGGTTGGAAGACGGGCAATGGGCCACTTTAACCCCTGTACGCCTGATTATCTCCATTTCTTCGTCATCCAACCAGATGCAGTGGGCCAGGATTAAATCCTCATTGGCCATCCCCAAATGATCAAAATATACCACATTGCGCATCTTCCGCTCTTCCTGGACAACGGCGATTTCCCCTCTGTTTTCCGAAGCATGGGTATGCACCTTGACCTTATACTGCCTGGCTAAGTCCCTTACCTGCAACAGCAGCTCTTCACTGCAGGAGATGGCAAACCGGGGAGCAAAGGCGTACTGCAGACGCCCATTCCCCTGTCCGTGCCATTTTTCCAATAAATCCACACTTTTCCGGAGGGATTCCTCAGTGTTTTCCAGCAAGCTGGCCGGGACCCCAGCCCCCCAGTCCATCATGCACTTGCCGCTGACCGCCCTTAACCCGGACTCTGCAATGGCCTGAAATGCTGCCTCCGTGTGATTCACAGTTTCCATATCGATGATGGCAGTAGTACCGCTGCGGAATAGTTCCCCTGTCCCTAACAAAGCCGAGTAATAGAGGGATTCAGAATCATGTGCTCCTTCCAACGGCCAGATGCGCAATTTTAGCCAGTCTAAGAGTTCCAGGTCATCGGCCTGGCCCCGGAACAAGCTTTGACAAAGGTGGATGTGGGTCTGGACCAGGCCCGGAATTACTACCTGCCCCCGGGCCTCCACCACTTTGTCCGCTGCGCATTCCACCTGGCCTATGGCTTTAATCAGGTTATCCTCTACCAGCAGGTTACCGTGAACTATCTCCCGCCCGGCGTTCATGGTGACTATTACGGCGTCCTTGATTAATATAGTGGACATTTTATCACCCCAGTAGGGAAAAGCTTCCCCTTTTTTGACATCAAAAAAGATTACCGCCTGACCATAAGGAAAAAAGCCTAGCACTTTAGGCAAGTTTCTTCATAGCCGGGTTATTTACGGTAACCCTGTAGAGACTCTCGAACCATATCATCGAGTATATACGAAGAACTTATATTTATTTATTCCAGAGACCTGCCAGGATCTTTTCCGGGGTAGCCGGCAGGTTGGTTATTCTAACCCCTATGGCGTCATAAATGGCGTTAAGAATAGCCGGAGCGGTCGGAATTAAAGCCGGTTCCCCGACCCCTTTGGCTCCATAGGGACCGGTAGGTTCCGGGTCCTCCACAATGATAGTTTCAATCTCCGGCGCATCCAGCATGGTGGGTATTAAATAGGCAGACATGGCGGGATTCTTAATTTTCCCACCCCCCAGTTCTACTTCCTCCAGCAAGGCATACCCTACTCCCTGTACTACCCCGCCTTCAATTTGTCCTTCAACTTGCTGGCGGTTTAAGGCCTTGCCCACATCATGGGCAGCAGTTATCCTGAGGACTTCCACTACCCCGGTTTCGGTATCCACCTCTACCTCAGCAATCTGGGTAGCAAATGCATAGGGCCAATAGGGTATGCCCTGACCGGTTTCCGGATCCATTTGCACAGTATGGGCCATAGACTTACCCACCCCCAGGAAACGCTGTCCTTCCAAACGGGCCTGGCTGCAGATTTGTGCAATAGCTACCGACCGGTCAGGAAAACCTTTGACAAAGATTCTGCCTGCTCCGGCTTCCAGGCCTTCGACGGTGACCTGCAGTTCCTTAGCCGCCCTTTGCCAAAGCAGTTCCCGGGCCTTACGGGCAGCCTCCCGCACCGCATTACCTGTGGTATAGGTCTGACGGGTAGCCGCTGTAGTACCGGCATCAGTGGTACAATCAGTATCTGCTGACACCACTGTTACTTCGGTTAGGTCGATTCCTAATTCCTCAGCCGCTATCTGCGCAAACAGGTTGTCAGAGCCCTGGCCTACATCTACCGCTCCAACTAATACATTAGCTGACCCGTCATCATTAATCTCGACAAAAGCCGTGGAGGTATCGGGAAAACCGTTGCCATATCCGGTACCATAGAAGATGGCAGCCATTCCTATGCCCCTTTTTTTCATCCCTTCACCCCCTATTTCAGTTCTTCCGGATTCCAGCCCATGGCTTCTGCAGCCCGCAGCATAGTTTCCCGGAGGCCGGCACTGCCGGTAAGTACCTGGCCGTTAGCAGTCCGGGAACCAACCTGAAAAGCGTTGCGCCAGCGGATAGTAAAAGGATGCAGGCCAAGTTCCGCCGCCAGAGCATCCATTTGGCTTTCATAGGCTATGGGCGCCTGGGCAGCGCCAAAACCCCGCATGGCCCCGGTAAAAGGATTATTGGTATAAACTGCATAGGCATCTACCTTGACATTAGGAATTACATAGGGTCCGGTAATGTGCACCCCGGTTTTGCGGATTATGTTCGGTGACCAGGAACTGTAGGCGCCGCTGTCCCCTACAATTTCGGCTTCCAGAGCAGTTAACAGGCCATTGGCATCAGCGCCTGTCTTCACCTTCATGGTAATGGGATGGCGTTTACTATGGGCATGAAAGGACTCCTGGCGGGAATAAGTCATTTTAACCGGCCGGCCTGTTTTAACGGCCAGCAGGCTGGCATGAATTTGCAGGGTAATATCCTCCCTGCCCCCAAAAGCCCCACCTACGGCGGGCACCACAACCCGCACCTGATTGGCTTTCAGCCCCAGGGCCCGGGCAATTTCCAGGCGGTCCCAATGGGAGTACTGGGTGGCAACCTGAATGGTCAGATGGCCCCTGTCATCAAGGTAAGCCAGGGCTGCTTCCGGCTGCAGAAAAAGCTGGTCAATCATTTGCGTGGAGTAAGTTTTTTCGACTACAGCTTTGGCCTGTTGAAATCCTTTTTCCACATCACCCTTACGGGTCTTAAAATGGTAAAAGACATTGCCGTCAGGTTTTAAGCGCGGCGCTTCCGGTTTCATGGCTGCATAGGGGTCGAAGACAGCGGGCAGTTCCCCGTAGTCCACCTGGATCAAGGCCAAAGCCTCCCTGGCCAGGTCATCATCTTCCGCGGCCACCAGAGCTACCGCATCATTAACCGACAGCACCACCCGGTCAGCCAGCACCGGGGCATCGGGATAGAGGACTCCGTGCCGGTTATGGCCGGGAATATCCCTGGCGGTCAGCACAGCCACCACCCCGGGCAGGTCCCGGGCTTTGGAGGTATCAATATTCACAATCCGGGCGTGGGGATAGGATGTGCGCAAAGTGCGCCCGTAAAGCTGGTTGGGCAGGTTAAAATCAGCAGGATACCTGGTCACCCCGGCTGCTTTTCCCGGTGCATCCAGGCGGCGCTGGGTTTTTCCAATAACCTGGTGGGTCACTGCTCACCACACCCCCTTCCCGCAGCCAGTTCCACTGCCTTGATAATCTTGGCGTAGCCCGTACAACGACAGAGGTTACCTGACAAAGCTACTTTAATTTCTGTTCTGCTTGGTTGGGGATTTTTCATTAATAATGCTTTAGCTGTCAGCACCATTCCGGGCGTACAATAACCGCACTGCACGGCTCCGGCTTCTATAAAAGCCTCTTGAATCCGGTCCAGGTTGTTTACAGTACCCAGGCTTTCAATGGTGGTCACTGCTTTGCCTTCAACCTGGTGGGCCAAAATCAGACAGGAATTTACCGGCTCTCCATCCAACAATACAGTACAAGCGCCACATTCACCCTCACCACAACCTTCCTTGGTACCGGTGAGGTGCAATTCATCCCTGAGCACATCGATCAGCCGCAAATGGGGTTTGATTCTGACGGTTACCGGCTTACCGTTAACTTTAAAGGCAAGTTCTTCCTTATGCATGCTGCCTGCCCCCTTCAGTCAGGTTGCGGTAAACCCTGGCCAAAGCTTCCCTGGCAACTCCCCGGACAGCTGCTTTTTTATACACCGCCGAAGCCCTATTGCCCAGGGTGGCAGAGGCTTCCGCACAAACAGCCTCTACCGCCTCTTCCATCCCTTCCGGAGTCAGTCCCCTGTGCAGCAGCGCTGCTTCCCCAGTTGTAACCCGAAAGGGGTTAGGGGCCACAGCGCCTAAGCCAATTCTGGCTTCAATCACCTTCTCCCCCGGACTATCCAGGGCCACCAGTACTGCAACGCTAATGCGGGAAATGGCCAAAGCCTTGCGACGCCCCAGCTTCACAAAAGCTGAAACTGCGACCGGGTTTGGTTCGCTAAAATAAACTTCAGTTATTATTTCATCAGGCGCTAAATTGTTTTTACCGGCCCCAACCAGGATGTCACTGAGCTTAGCTTCCCTGGTACCTGCCCCACCGGTTATCTTCACTACGGCCCCCAGGGCAACCAGGGCCGGTACTGAATCGGCGGCAGGCGAAGCATTGGCGATGTTGCCCCCCACTGTCCCCTGGTTACGAATCTGGGGGGAGCCAACAAAACCTGCAGCCTCAGCCAGACAAGTTACTCTTTCTCGCAGTAAAGGCGAGGTATGCAGCTCGGTAAAAGTGGTCATGCTGCCTATCCGGATGAGTCCTGCTTCACTCTTGATAAAACGCAGTTCCTGAATCTTGGATAAATCCACCACAAAATCAGGCTTTACCTTCCCCTCCCGCATGTGGAGCACTAAATCAGTCCCCCCGGCCAGCAGTTTGCCTACCCCCGGGGAGGAAGTAAGGAGTTCTACGGCCTCGGTTAATTCCAAAGGTTGATAGAACTTGAGGGACACTTTAACTCCCCCTTTATGCTTCTTGTAATTACTCAATTACCGGCGCCAATAGCTTATAGTTGTTAACATCCACTAAACCCTGGTCGGTGATTTTCCACTTGGGACTGGTGGTTAAAGCCAGGAAAGACAGATGCATAAACGGGGCATGAATAGTACAACCCAGTTCATGTTGCAGGAGGGTATGCAGGTTGGCAATAGCTGCTGCCAGCTCCGGTCCGGTCAACAAATCGGTAATTAACCCCCCTACGGGTAAAGCCAACTCCCCTTTGACCTGACCGTTTTTCACCACCGCAATACCGCCGCCCATGCTCACCACCTGGTTTACAGCCACAGCCATGTCCTGATAGTTAGTCCCCACCACCACAATGTTATGGGCATCATGGGCAACACTCTCCGCAAAAGCTCCCTGCTTTAAGCCGAAGTTTTTGACAAAACACCTGCCGATAGAACCGTTGCGCCCGTATCTCTCCACACAGGCCATAGCCAGGATATCGTTATGGACATCGGGCTGGGCGGCTCCGCTTTGGACAGCTACCACTGCTTCCAGGGCACCGGTCAGGTTCTGGTCAGGAATGGCCCCGATTACCCGGACCCGGGCAGAAGAACCCTTAGCTTTAATCTCCAGTTGCTGAGCACTTACTTGCTTGCATTTAACCGAGTTTTTTACTTCAGTTGGGTAAGTGTAGGGAGGCAGGTCCAGTACCAGCTTGCCCTGCCGGGCTGCTAAAACCCCGCCCAGATACACCTCATCCACCGTCATCTCCGGAAGGTCGGAAATTACGGCGATATCTGCCCGCTTGCCGGGGGCTAAAATCCCCACATGGTTAAAGCCGAAATAAGTTGCCGGGTTAATGGTGACCATCTGAATGGCTTCCACCGGATCCACCCCTTGCCTGATGGTACGGCGGACAATATCATTCATATGGCCGGCTTTTTCCAGATCCTCAGCCACCATATCATCGGTAACCAGGACGCATCTTCTGGAATCCATACCTTCTTCAGTGATAGCCCTGATGCACTCAGGCATATTGCGTTGGGTTGAACCCTCCCGCATGAACACATAAACCCCGTAGCGAAGCTTTTCCACACACTCTGCTTTGGTGGTAGTTTCATGACAGGACACCTGGCCGCCGCCGCAGATAATGTGGGCGGCAAGCTCACTGCCAAAGAGTTCCGGGGCATTGCCGTCGACAATTTTACCTATTTTCCGGGCATAGGCTGTTGATGCTACCAAGTCGCTGATAACTTCCGGGGTATATTGGTAAACATACCTGGCGTTGCTAAAACCCTGCAGTTCCCCGATGCCAATTACATTATAGTAGTTGAGAATCTCCTCCATGTCTTTGGAGGTTATGTCATATCCGGCCGTCTCCAACCCCGGTGAATCAGGGGTCAGACAGGGGACCACAAAATAGACGTTATTCGGTAAGCGCCTGGCTTCTTCGGTCATAGCTTTAATCCCGGCAGGACCAAGGGCATTGCCGATTTCATGAGGGTCGGCAATCAATGTGGTGGTACCACTGGGGATGGATAATCTGGAGAATTCGGTAATGGTCAGCATGCTGGACTCAAAATGCATGTGGGAATCCATAAAACCGGGGGCCAGGAATCTTCCTCCCAGGTCCGCCACTTTGGTAGCCGGCCCAATCAGGTCGGATGCATCACCCACTTTTAAAATATATTCCCCTTTAATGGCAATATCCGCCGGATAAATCTCCCTGGTTAGCACATTGATCACTTGTCCGTTGCGCAACACCAAATCTGCATACCCGTGGGCAGACATTAAAGTATCGATAAGCTGGCGGCGGGTAATGGCTGCTTTCATTTCCAGGGCGGTCACTTAACAGGCCTCCTTTCCGGAAAGGGCTTTTCTAGCTGCGGATTTCCAGGCTGTCAATAATTCCGACTATCGCTGCATCAATGGGCACTCCCTCTTTGCGGGCGGCAAAAGGAGCTACACTTCCGGTCACATACAATACCAGTTCACCCACCCC
>JAJZTU010000098.1 GCA_021848765.1 Bacillota bacterium | reverse complement strand
CCAATGTAATAGCCCTGATTGTAGAAGGTGTGCGGTCAGAGCAGGCTGAAGAAGGGGACGAGGTACAGGTAGTCCTGAATGAAACCCCTTTCTATGGGGAGAGCGGGGGTCAGGTAGGGGATACCGGATTGCTTACCTCTGATAATTGCCGGGTGCGGATTACAGACACCAGGAAGGTTTATAATAACCTGCTGGTGCATTTAGGTAAGGTGGAGAGCGGTACCCTCAAGGAAGGAGAGCTTGTGGAAGCTGCGCTGGATCTAGAGCGCCGCCGGGCTATCGCCAGGAACCACACTGCCACCCACTTGCTGCACAAGGCCTTGAAACAAGTCCTGGGAGACCATGTCAACCAGGCCGGTTCACTGGTTGAGCCGGAGCGCTTGCGTTTTGACTTTAACCACCTGACCGGTGTGAACAGGGAGGAAGTGGCTAAGCTTGAGGCCCTGGTAAATGCCAAGGTTCTGGAGAGTCTAAAGGTAGAGACCTTTGAGACCGGACAGGAGGAGGCCCGGAAAATGGGGGCTACTGCTCTCTTCGGCGAAAAATACGGGGATGTTGTCCGGATAGTCAAAATGGAAGACTACAGCATGGAACTTTGTGGCGGTACTCATCTTCCGGTGACCAGCCAAGTGGGAGTGTTTAAGATTTTAAGTGAAGGTGGTATCGGTGCAGGTTTGCGGCGGATTGAAGCAGTGACCGGCACCGGGGCGCTACAGCATATTAATGAGCAGGAAGCAGAGCTGGGGGTTATCAGTGAGCTGCTCAAGGCCCAGGGTGATGCTGCCCGCAGGGTGGAGAATCTGGTCCAGTCTTTGAAAGAGAAGGAGCGGGAGCTTGCCCAACTCCAGACCAAGTTAGCTAAATATGAAGTTGAAAGCCTTCTGGAGCAAGTAAAAGAGGTCAAGGGAATTAAAGTACTGGCTTCCAAAGTGGTTGCCCCGGATATGGATGCCCTGCGCTCCATGGGGGATCTGTTCCGGGATAAGCTGGGCTCCGGAGTTGTGGTCTTAGGCAGTGCAGCCGGTGAGGATAAGGTGAACCTGTTAGCCCTGGTTACTAAAGACATGGTTGCTAAAGGCCTGCACGCCGGGAACCTGGTGAAAGAAGTAGCCAAACTTACCGGTGGCGGCGGTGGCGGCAGGCCGGATATGGCCCAGGCGGGCGGGAAGAACCCGGCCAAGCTGGAGGAGGCCCTGGCCCAGGTAGAAGCCTTGGTCGCCGGGCAGTATAAGGGCTAGGTTTTCGCCCGGGAAGACTGCTCTAACCTAAAGCCGGTATTGGGGTAAGTCCAAAAAGCATAAAAAAGTCCTTTCAGGAGGAAGTCATCCTGAGGGACTTTTTCATTTCCTTTATTTCTATTTATGATTCACCGACTCTTCTTCTGCTCACGGATTTTCCTGCGTTCCAAGCCTTCTTTGTGTTTTTTCTTCTCCTCTTCGGTATCAGGTTGCCACTGGGGAATGGGCGTTGGTTTCCCCTGATCATCAACTGCCACCATAATAAACAGCCCGGTGGCGGCCAGGCGGCTGCTCTCTTCAAAGATATTTTCCGCTTCTACAATTACTTCCACATCCATGGACGTACGGCCAGTATAAATCACAGTTGCGCTGGCCCTAACCACCTCGCCCACGTGAATTGGTGTCACAAAGGTAATTTCTTCAGCACCGGCAGTAACTACCCTTTGTTTGGAGTAGCGCCAGGACGCTACTGCAGCCGCTTTGTCCATTAGGCTCATTACCACCCCGCCAAAGATATGACCTGATGCATTAGTATCTTTTGGCAGTAAAGTTTCAATCAGAGTATTTTCCCGGGGGGATTTTCCATGGGGCATGACTGGCATCTCTCCTACTCGTTTCTCATGTTTACGGTATTATATTAACATATTTAGGTCAAAGTAACCATTCTATTTCCCTGTAAGGTAGTGGAAGACCGCCTCGCTAAGGGGCTTGTACAGGTGCCGAATCCACTCGTCAGGGTTGGGGATCTTGATGCGCAGCACTTTTGCGTAGCTGAGGAACATGCCCAGAAACATCAGCGCAGAATACACCGCCAATTCCCGCCACATTTTCCCTTGCACCAGTTTTGGCACTTCTAAAGCAATCAGAGCAAGAAAGATAACCGTCAGCAGTAACACCATCAATGTGTTCCCACGTTCCTTTCCGGGTCAGGGTCCTCCGGTGGAGGAGGACTCTTTTTCCTGGTAACAATAGCCACCACCAGCAGCAGGGCCGGGATAACCCACTCAAAAGTAGGGCCGTAGAAAGGCCAGATCCGAGCTACAAAGTTAACCAATTCCATGATGTTGTCATAGATTATTATCGCCAGGACGGTAAGGATTACCCCTATGGGAGTAACCACACACCGGTAGTCCTTAACCCCGGTCAACTGGGCGGTGGCCAATACGGCGGCGTAGTAGAAGACAGCAATCTTCACCGCCACTCCTGCTACCCACACCACCAGGATGAGGGACTCAATACGCTCCAGAAACTCCGCCACCCTGATATTCTGGGCCAGGGTCAGGAATGGGAACATCAGGTTAGGTTCCGGCCCGAAGACGGCAGTGACGGCAAAGCCGGTGACGCTAAGGTTTACGGTAATAACGCCTACCGCCAGGGCAACGGCCTGCCGCCCCTTGTGAGGCTCCCGCAGGTAAGGCAGCAGCATCCCAAGGAGCGCCACCTCGCCAAACCAGCCTCCGGGGGCCAGGCCTCCCGCAATGACCGGCTTGATGCCCTTTTCCAAAATGGGCAGCAAATTCTCCGGTTTCATGATTTCTCCCACCAGCAGCGGGATGAGCACAAAGGTACCCAGGAAAATTGGGCTTAAAAACTCCGCCGTCCGCCCCATCACCTCTAACCCGGCCCGCACTAGCAAGGCGGCAGTAAAAGTGATGGTGGCAAGGAAAATGATTATAGGCGTCTCCGGCATCATAGTGGTAACGATCAGTTCCGCAAACTCCCTGATGATGATGGCGTTGGTGTGGATCATCCAGAATATGAATAAGCATCCCAGCCCGGTCCCCAGGACTGGACCGGTGATCAGCCGCAGGTATTCTATCAGCGTTTTACCTGGGAACCGCCGGCCCAGTTCTGTTATGATAAACACCACCCATAACCCCTCCAACATGGAGAAGAAGGGGGAAAGCCAGGCATCTTGTTTAGCGTGCTCAGCAGCCAGGGCGGGCAGAAACATGTTGGCTGTCCCGAGCACGGTAAACAGCATCAGGAATATGAGCTGCCGGTTGCTGATTCTGCCTCCTTCCAACACTCTACCACCCCCTCCTGTGGAAAAGTAAACAGCTTACTTAGGACTAAGCGCCTTACCGCTCATGCCGACACGCCGGATACTGGCTTCCACCTCTACTCTGACCTCCAGGTTGGGGAAGAACTCTTCATTCCAGCGCTTCTCCATCTTCTTCCAAACCTTGGGGTAGGCGCGGTGTACTGTGTCTCCAAAGCCGAAAATGTCTGAACGGTACTCTTCCTGGGCCCGGCGCAGGGCGGCCAGCACCTCCCGCCGGATAGCCTCTGCCAGGAATTGCTCCATCTGCTGAACAACCTCCGGCTCCGTCGGGTCCAGCCCAGGCGCCGGGATTTCCCCTACCCCACCCTCCTCATTAATCTTAACTTTAATCACCAGCCGCCCATTCTTAATGGAAGGGGTGATGCTTGCGGTGGCCCGGCTGATCTCGGTAGAGATGCGGTTCTCTCCCGGCTTACCCGGAACAGGAATGGGAACAACGCCCGAAACCACCCTTTTGGTCACCCACATCCACCCCCGGGTCTCCTCAGGGGTGAGCCAGCCCACCAGTTTATCCTTTTTAAACACCGCCGCACCGTTCAGCCTTAGCCCCGTCGGGACCCCTTTGTGCCCGTAGGGGATGTGGATCACCCGGGGTAGTATTGCCTGGCTTCCACTGCTTTGGAGCATAGAAATGGCCTCCCGGGTGACCAGAGGGAAGGAGACGGAGGCGCGCCGGGTGTTGACCACCATGTCGCTGATGTCCCGGGCGGTGACCTTTTCCAGCCCGGCGGCGGCCATCAGTGTGGTATCTGCCGGACCCATAGCCACTAACAGCAGGGTGGTCTCGCGGAAATCGTGCTTGCGCTGGATAAACTCCAGCACCGGCTGGATCCCCTCCCGGGCCAGTTTTTCCCCGATGACCACCACCTCGGTATGGGAGAGAAACATCTTGCGGGAGGTCTGGGTAGTGAAATTGCGCTCCGCCTCCCAGATAGTTTTCCCCAATGTGGAAGACACCAGGTAGGGCTTTTGCACACCGCCCCCGCCTCTGCCGCCGGCCGCCTCTCCCCCTGCCAATTGCCCCGGCTTTACCACCTGTGCGGTGAAGCGGTACATTCTTTTTCCGTCCACCTCCACCAGGTCCACCCCCACCCCGGAGACGATAGCCAGTGTTTCGATCTCCCGGCGGCTCCAACAGCCCGTGACTGCAGACATGATGATAAGAGTAATAAGCATGTTGATAACAACCAACCGGCGTACCAATTTGTTCAAACCTCCAAACCGTTACCGTTTAGGCGGGCGAGGCTTCAGCCCCTCCACCTGCCGCCGGGAATCCTGGTGCCCGATCACCCTTGGGCGTTCGGTCTGAGCCCACCAGGGCGCCCGCATCAGCAGCATCCGGATCACCTCCCGGTAGTTACTGGGGCTGATGGGAGACAGGTAGGGCACACCAAAAGAACGCATGCTCATCAAGTGGATTAGAATCCAGAGCGACAGTAACAAAATGCCATAAAGCCCCAGAAAACCCGCCATGATTATCATCGGGAAGCGCAGCAGCCGGAGTCCGGAAGCCATGGTATAGGAGGGGAGGGCAAAGGAAGCGATACCTGTAAAGGCCACCACAATGACCATGGCGGAACTGACCAGCCCCGCCCGCACTGCGGCCTCACCTATTACCAGGGCGCCCACGATACTGACCGCCTGCCCCACCACCCTGGGCAGGCGCAGTCCCGCTTCCCTCAGGGTCTCGAAAGCCAGTTCCATGAGAAGAGCTTCCACTAATGCCGGGAAGGGCGTCCCTTCCCGGGCTCCGGCAATACTGATGAGGAGCGGAGTGGGGATCATCTCCTGGTGAAAAGTAGTAACAGCAACGTACAAAGACGGCAGGAGGAGCGCTGCGTTCAGCACCAGCAGGCGGAGGAAGCGGACGATTATTGATGTTGGGTAGCGCAGGTAGTAGTCCTCGCTGGCCTCCAGAAACTGGACGAACAGGGTTGGTACGATCAGGGTGACGGGAGTGCCGTCAGTCATGATCGCAATGCGACCCTCCAGGATAGCCGCAGCCACCTTGTCCGGCCGCTCGCTGATCTCCATGGTGGGAAAAGGCGAATAGGGGTTATCCTCAATAAGTTCCTCCAGGTACCCGCTCTCCAGTACCCCGTCGATCTCGATACGGCTCAGCCGCCGGTGAACCTCTGCCAGCACGTCCTCGTCAACCAACCGCTCAAGGTAGGCCAGCACCACATGGGTGCGGGTATGCCGCCCGATGTATAGAGACTCCGTTTTTAGCAGTGGACTCTTGATGATCCTCCGCAGCAGGGCGGTGTTAGTACGCAGGGTCTCGTTAAAGCTGTGGCGGGGACCCCTCACAGTAGCCTCGTTCTCGGGCTGCATCACCCCCCGGGCCTCCCACTCTTTGGCCCCCAGCGCCAGGGCGACAGGGCTGCCGTCCACTAACAGCACCACCTCAGCGTCCAGCACTCTCTCGATCACTTGGTTCCATTCAGTGAGTTCGTTTAAGTCGGTGGAGCACAGGATGCGCTCCCGGATAACCCGGATGGGAGCTTTTGCCCACAATTCAGGCGGGATCTCCCGCATCTCCAGAATCAGGGGCTTCAAGATAGCGTCCACTACCAGCTTTTTGTCATTTAGTCCCTCGAAAAACAGCACAGCGGCTTTCACCGGTTCGTTTGTCCCGATGGTGAATTCCCGGATAAAAAAGTCGCCCGCATCCCGGAACACGGCCCGTAGGTTCTGCAGATTATCCTCCAAGCAAGCACTCAACTCATACTGCTCCCAAGTCCTGATCCCGGTAGGGTCCGGGTTGAGCTCCTGCTTTTTCCGGCTATTCTGCTTTTTTACGTTTTTCATGGCCGCTTTAACCGGCTTAACCAGCTTGCGAAACACTAACCTACCGTCTTTTTTCAATCTTGACCCACCCGCCGGCACCGTACTGGTTACCCAGAATTATTTATTTCCTTGAATATTTTTCCTCACTTTTTAATACTTATACCACCTTTTTCCTCATACAAAATTACAAGCAAAAAATTTTGTTGGTCCCCCCAAAAAAATTTTCCTCATTCGTATAATATGTCAAAACCGAAAAAGGCAAACCCATCGAAAGGTGGTGACGCAAAGCTACAGGGGCTTCGGTACATGTTACCATGCCAGCCAGTTGCCGGGTATCGAGGTATTAAAACCCCTATCCGGCCGGATGGGGGCAATTTTTTTACCAACTAATTTTTTGGGGAGGGATTTTTTATAAAAAAAAGACTGCTTGCTGCTTTTGTCGCTGCTGTAATGACCTTCGGTCCCATTTCCGCTGTTTTCGCCGACACTACTGCTCCTAATTCTACCTCCACAACCGTTTCCGGCGAAACCTACATCCAAACCACGGCCCAAAACCCGATCCAAACTCCGGTAGTCACGCCCGTACCTATTGACCAAGTTAAAGCTGTACTGACTACATTGTTAGCTGATCCCAAAAACCCTGACGCCAAGACTGAAATTCACAAATTAGTCTCCGGCAAAAAGGATATCCCCGTCATTGCCAAAGCTATCCATCAATTAAAACTGGAAGCAGTCACAGAAATGAAAGCTGCGCGCAAAGCCAAGGATAATGCAGTGTTCAAGTCAGCACAACAAAAAATCCATCGCCTTAATGCCTTGGCTAAACAGTTAAAACAGGAAATCATCGCTCAAGCCAAAGAAGCTAAGCTGTCAGAACAAAAGGCGAAAAAAGAACTGGCCAAGCTAAAAGAGCAGCAGAAACAACTGAATAAAGCTCTAAAATTGAAGAAAAAGGCGGCCCAAACCCAAAGAAAAATTACGGAACTTCAGACTCAACTGACCAAAATGCAACAAAAGCTAGCTGCTCTCCTGGCCAAACAAGCTACAGCGGCCCAGGCTAAGGCCGAAGCCGATGCTGCTATAGCTGCTCAATAAACTGCAGAAACCCTCGACTAAAGGTCGGGGGTTTTGCTTTTAAATATGCTCAACATCTCGCGTTAACTACTTAAAGATACCCGGTTGTCACCGGCGGACTTACTACAGTACATTAGTCTGTCTACTTTCTTTAACAAAGTCTCTACTGACTCGTCCGGTTCTGCAAGCGCAGCACCGACAGAAACAGTTACCCCAACGCTATTTGAGCCTACAATAATTTTCGACTGTTCAACCAGCATACGGAACCTTTCGGCAATGGAAGCAAGCCTGTTTTTGTTGACGTTTAATACAATAGCAATGAACTCATCCCCAGACCATCGACCAACTAAGTCAAAAGATCTCGAACTTTTTAACAGTGCCTGAGCCACCATTTTTAACACCTTGTCGCCAACAGCGTGACCAAATTGGTCGTTAACAATTTTAAAATTATCTAAGTCCATAAAAATAACCCCAAATGACCAACCATATCTTAACATTTCGCGATACCGGTTATCCAGGCATACTTCACTATAGTGTCGATTCGCCAGTCCGGTAATGAAATCCATATATGCCTCTTTTTTTAGTTCTTCGATCATCTCTAGTAATGCCACCTTAGCTGAGTTGTCACTGAATATTTCGACCGCACCGACAATTTTCCCGTTTGCATCGCGTAATGGAGTCACGCGTACCCAAACAGGCAGCCGGTATCCGTCCTTATGGTGAAGATACAACTCCATTTCCCGGGGAACCCCGTCACTAATTGTTGCCGCGACCGGGCAGGAACTTAAACAGAGGTTAACTCCCTCATTGTTTATATGAATTAGTATGTTATCCCGGCAATGCGTTTCCATTACCTCTGAACTCTTGTAACCGGTAATCCGCTCGGCTCCTTTATTCCAGTAGATAATCTTTCTGTCCCGGTCAACAAAATACACTCCGTCATGCAAATCATCTAAAAGTTCCTTACAGAAATCCTGGTTCATTTCAGCTTACACCTCGTTTCCAGCCGGCTCCTCATTCTTTTAACACTAATATCGAAAAAATCTTTTCATACTTTAGCTTATACAAGATGAGGAAATTACTGGCGAAATTTACTGGAAAAGAAGGATTATGGAGAGTTATGGCGAAATTAAGAAACTATTCCGATATAAATTATTTTCCTTTTGTAAAGGCAAACTCGATGAAAGTCGGGGACGCAAAGCCACGGGTCTACAACAGCCAGCCTGTTACGACAGCCGGGTCGCCGGGGGAATAAAGTATCAAGCATGATAGCTGACTGCATCTGCCAAAGATACTGTAAGCCTGTTCTGGCCTAACCCGGAACAGGCTTTTGATTACTGAAAAGGGTGATTAGGATGCGAAAAGTCAGTATAGAAGAACTTCAGCCCGGGATGGTTCTGGCCAAGACTATTTTCAATGCTTCGGGCAACGTCTTGCTATCCGGCGGAATGGTACTATCCCCTAATTTTATTCAGCGCCTGATCGAACTGAACATTCCCGCTGTCTTTATTAGGGAACAAATCGGAGACCTGGAGGTTCCTGATGTTATATCTGAGCAGATGAGAATGCAAGCTCAAAAGGCTGTTAAGGATATTTTCTCAGGAGTTCAGCGCTATAAACGGGTGGATATCGCAGCAGCCAAAAATGTAGTTAATTCGCTTGTAGACGAACTTTTGGGTAACCGGCAGGTACTGATTAATTTGACCGATATCCGTGCCCATGATGACTATATTTTCGGGCACTGTGTCAATGTGGCTGTACTGGCGCTGCTTACGGGAATATCCATGGCCTACAATGAAATTCAACTGCAGAATCTGGGCGTAGGCGCTTTGCTCCATGACCTGGGTAAAACTCAGCTAGACAAAAGCATTCTGGACAAAGCCGGAGCCCTAACCGAGAGTGAGTTCGAGCAGTTTAAACTGCATACCCATTATGGTTTTGAGACACTGCGTGCCCAACCGGAACTGAGCATCCTCTCTGCACATGTGGCCTTCCAGCATCATGAACGGGTAGACGGGACAGGATATCCCCGGGGACTTAAAGATACCGAAATTCATGAATATGCCCGGATTGTAGCAGTTGCTGATGCCTATGACCAGTTAACCACAGACAGGTTGCAGCGCAGGGCCTGTCACACGTACGAGGCAATGCGCAAAATCGTGAACCTCACCGGGCAGTATTTTGATTCGGCAGTGACCAAAGCTTTTTTGGGTAATATTGCTGTTTACCCCATAGGAAGTATTGTGGCCTTGAACAGCGGGGAAATAGCTATTGTGGTGGATAATCACAGAAATTTTCCCACGCAGCCTGTGGTCAGGGTCATTCTTGACGTACAAAGGAATAAGGTCACGGAACTACAGGAGATTGACCTGGCCAAAAAAGAGTCGGTTAAGATAATTCAACTGCTTAATGAGGGTGCTGAGCATTTGCCTTCAATCCAGGAGGTTGGGAGGCGAATCTAGTCAGTGCATTGAGGGTTAGGCCTGTTCTATTTGGAGAACAGGCTTTTTTGCGTTATAATATTATCAAGGATGATTGGCATTATTATCGGGAGCAACAGGAGGGTGGGGCATGAGAAAGGGAGTTCTGCTTCTATTGAGTATGGGTCACCTGGTTACTGATCTTAATCAAGGCCTGGTCCCTTTTTTAACACAACTCGGCAAGAATTCTCCCGCCTCTAACAGAAGTGAAGGCGGGGGATGAATTGCCATTTTTTGTTGTTTTCCGAACTTATATTTGGTATAATGGGAGTATAGAGTTACCAAAGGTGGTGAACTTGTGCAGACTACCTACTCATTCAGAATATATCCCTCCAAAGAGCAGGAAGGCTTGCTGAACCAAACTATTGAGCAGTGCCGTCAACTGTATAATGCCGCCTTGGAGCAACGGCAAATAGGGTGGAAGAGAACTCCCCGAGTTCAAAAACATCCAGTCTCAGGTTCTCCAGGATGTACTGCGTCGTTTGGATACCGCCTTCCAAAACTTCTTCGAAGGCAGGGCGAGATACCCCAGGTTCAAAGGAAAGGATCACTATAACTCATTCACCTACCCCCAGGTGGATGTGGTAAAGAAAACTTTTGCCAAGATCGAACAAGGCTTGTTATATCTTTCCAAGATTGGTTTTGTGAAAATCAATACCCATCGGAAGTTTGAGCCGACCCGGGTGAGCAGGATAAATATAAAACGGAAGTCGGATGGTTGGTATGCTAACCTCACTTGTGAAGCAGATTTATCTGTTGGAGTTAACACTACTACTCAAAAAGAGCTAGGCATTGACATGGGCCTCAATTCCTTTATTGCCACCTCAGAGGGTGAGTTGATCGCCAATCCCCGGTATCTCCGAAAGACGGAGAAGTATCTGAAGAGGCTGCACCGCCAACTCTCACGAAAACAGAAGGGTTCTAAAAATCGCCGGAAGGCTAAGGGGAAACTGGCCAAAAAACACCTGAAGGTTGCTAACCAACGAAAAGATTTTCACCATAAACTATCAAATAGACTAATTAAAGAGCAGGACCTTATTGCAGCAGAGGATCTGGCCGTAAAAAACATGGCTCGCAACCACCGGCTGGCTAAGAGTATAGCTGACGCCGGCTGGTCGCAGTTCCTTAGATATATTGAATATAAAGCTCTAAAGTACGGTAAGCGCTTTGTCAAAGT
>JAJZTU010000097.1 GCA_021848765.1 Bacillota bacterium | reverse complement strand
CCCAGCCAACAATACAGTCTTAAGCTTACCGAACCTTACCATAATGGAGCCCCCTCGCTTTCACTACAGAATTCCCAATTTTCCAAAGGTTTCCTATCAATCTACTACTCGAAGTAGTACAATCCCCAGTATAGCACCGTTTTTCACATAGTCAACATTATTTTTGTGACATTTTCTTGAACTCTTTGGTTATCGTAAATACTGCTGCTCAATTGAATTAAACATAAGAAAAACGCCCATTCAGGTAATTCCCCAAATGGGCGTAAAGGTTTTCCAAATTTCCTATAGTTCATGCTTAGGGGCTCTTGGCCCTGTTTTTACTCTTTTCCACAGCCAGGTGGTATAAATCAACATAAGAGTTTGCTGACCGGGCCCAGGAGTAATCAGCGCTTAAAGCCTTTTTCAGCAGGCCTCTCCAAAGCTCCGGCTGCCCGGTGCATAGCTGAACAGCCCTCTCAATGGCCTCCAGCATGGCCTTGGGGTTATACTCTTTAAAGGTGAAGCCATTCCCTGCTAAGGTGATAGGGTCAAACTCCTGAATGGTATCCGCCAGGCCTCCGGTAGACCTGACAATAGGAATTGTTCCGTAGCGCAGGGCAATCAGTTGGCCCAACCCACAGGGTTCAAACCGCGAGGGCATCAGGAACAGATCACATCCGGCATAAATTCGCTGGGCCATAGGAGCATTAAACCCAATGAAGACACCCACCTTTTCAGGATAACGCCTCCTGGCTTCCTGGAACATCTGCTCATAATATCTATCCCCGGAACCCAGGACAATAAATTGAATGTCCTTGTTTAAGAGTTGGTCCATCACTGCCGCAATCAGGTCCAGGCCCTTTTGGTCCACCAGGCGGGAAATCAGGCCAATAACCGGCACATCCCTTTCCGGAAGGCCCATTTCCTGCTGCAGGGCCTGCTTGTTAGGCCGTTTGCCTTCCAGATTTTCGGGGCCAAATTTACTGCAGATGTAAATGTCATTCCCGGGGTCATACTCACTATGGTGAATCCCGTTAATTATACCGAACAAATCACGGGAGCGCTTGCGCAGGAGTCCGTCCAGCCTTTCCCCGTATTCTGCTGTTTGAATTTCCTGAGCATAAGTGCGGCTCACCGTATTGATTACATCAGCATAGACCAGACCGCACTTGGTAAAGCTCACCAGATTGTAAAACTCAATGCGCTCCGGCTGAAAGTATTCATCACCTACTCCCAAAAGCTTCAGAGCGCTGGACTCAAAATTCCCCTGGTACTGAAGGTTATGAATGGTATAGACTGACACCATCTTGCTGTAAAAGGGATTGGCCTGGTACTGCTCCTTAAGCAGCAGGGAGATCGGACCGGTTTGCCAGTCATTGCAGTGAATCACATCAGGCTGGAAATCAACCCGGGGCAGCATTTCCAGCACCGCCTTACTGAAAAAGGCAAAGCGCTCTGCTTCATCATAATACCCGTACAGGCTATCACGGTCAAAATAGTGATAATTGTCAATAAAATAGACCGGAACCTCTAAAATAGTTTCACCCCCGGAAGCGTTGATGGCGCCTCTGCGCAGGACAGCAGTTTCCCTGCGCTCACCTACTGCCACCGGGAAATCGGTCAGATTAACAAATTCTCCTTTAATTGAACGATACTTGGGCATTACCACCCGCACATCGTGACCCATAAGGGCCAGAGCCTGGGGTAAGGAACCTGCGACATCGGCAAGACCTCCGGTTTTAGCAAACGGTACTACTTCCGCAGCGACAAATAATATTTTCAACTTATCACCTCTGTCATTGTTAGCCATATTTATGTTCCTCCTTGGTTATTCTCAGGTTCCCCTTGGGCAAGTTGGATATCCCTTAAGACCTGGGCAGCCATTTCCGGGGAGGTCGGGTTAATAAAGTAACCGGTTCCCCATTCAAAGCCGGCAGTAATAGTTAAACGGGGGAGTATTTCCAGGTGCCAGTGGTAATAGAGTTCAGGTCCTTTTTGCACCGGAACGGTATGGAGGACTATGTTGTAGGGTGGGTTATTAAAGGCGGTTTCCAGCTTGCCGGCAGCAAGCTTAACGGCCCTGGCCAGCCCGGCCAACTCGCGCTCTCCCATTTCCCCAAAATTGCTCAGGTGATTTTTAGGGGCAATCCACAGCTCATAGGGAAACCGGGACGCATAGGGACAGAAAATGAAAAAATCCTCTCCTTGGTCCACTATCCGCCGGTTATCTTCAAGCTCCTGACTAAGCAAGTCACAGAACAGGCACTTCCGGTGCACGGCATAATGCTCCCGGGAGTTGGCAATTTCACGCTCCACCGCCTCTGGCACCAGCGGAATGGCAATAATTTGCCAATGGGAATGTTCCAGGGAAGCCCCGGCTACCCCTCCGGAGTTTTTGAAAATTTGAATGTATTGGATCCTGGAATCGTGGGCAATTGCCCGGTAGCGTTCGCAGAGGGCTCTCACCACTCTTTCTGCCTGGGCTGCAGGCAGGCTCCCCAGGGATGCATTATGATCCGGGGATTCAATTACCACTTCATGGGCCCCAATAGCATTCATGGTTTGGTAAAGATTGTTGGTTTGAGGATTAAGCTCCCCTTCAGTCTGGACAGCGGCAAACTTGTTAGGCACTACCCGCACCGACCAGCCGGACCGGTTGGCCTCAAGCCCGGGTGCACGGTAGGCCAATAGCTCAGGCGGAGTCTTGTCTTCATTCCCGTAACAAAAGGGACAAAATCCGCCTTTCTTCTTTTCATTAGGTCCGGCAAAATCATTAGGTCTCTTGCTGCGTTCACTGGCGATAATCACCCAGGTACCGGAAATTGGGTCTTTCCTCAGTTCTGGCACCATTGACTCCTCCAATCTTCAACCATAATTCTCTATTCAGCAGAATATTCCTCCACAACTTGCACCGTCGGTCTGAAGTTCTAATTTTCTCTACATTTTTCGACATGTCCTCGGCATTTTACATGGCCAACCCCCTGGAGAATAATTAGGAAAAGAGTATTACATTAGTATGTCGCATTAGCCTGTCATGTGCATGTCTAAGAAGCATAATGCTGCTCAATCCAGCACAAAATAGCTTGTGAAAACATATTTTTTTCCTTGGGAGGTGAAAGCCAGGTGCAGCAAACCAGTAAACCAAGCCAACCGGATAATGCTGAAAAAGTGTGTAAATGCCATAAATGTGGTAATATGACTACCCTGGATGAAGGAAAATGCAATGTCTGCGGCGAGTCTTTACCGTCAAACAGCATGCTCTATGCATCCAACGAAGATTATTAACGGGTCATTACGACCGGTCGATTACCTGCCCGGCCATGTAGAACCAGTTTTATAAATTTCCGTGGAAACATAATCAGGCCGTGGGTCGTAACCCACGGCCTGATTATGTCATGAACATTTACACCGGGCGAACCTCTACGCTAAACACTGAGGCCCGTAATATCCTGAAATACGGCAACTACTCCCGTTACCTGCTCCTCATTCAGGAGGGGACTGTATTGAGCGGCAATGGTTGCCCGCTTGACGGTGAGAATTTCAGCGGCAGGTGTTCCGGTGCGGAGAACAATGCTAATTTTCTTGGTCGAGAATACCTCTTCCACATGACGGTCAATAAAAGTACTCCCCTCCTGGAGGCCCCAGATTTCCTCGGTAGCCTGGTTGCAAATGGTAATAAACCCTTCGGTATTCACGAGGACCAAGGCAACCCGGGTGGTGTTCAGGGCCGGCAGCAAGTTTTCCATCAACGGTTGGTACCTGCTAAAAAAGGCATTGGCCAAATCAGTCCTGGTGAGCCAACCTACCAGGGCGCCTTTGTCATTCACAACCGGCAGCCGGCCAACGGGAATGGAGAGCGCCTCCTCGGCAAGCATTTTTTCACTAATGGTAATGATATTCTTGGCCATAAGCCTTTCGATGGGTGTCTGTAAAGGGGTACCCATAGCCATGGCCCTGATTAGGTGGGTCTTGGTAAATATACCAATGACTTTGCTCTTGTCATCCACTACCGGTGCACCATCTATCACCCGCGCCAGAAATACCTGCGCCACATCCCCCACCGTATTGTCTTTCTTCAACTTAATCAAGTTCTTGCTCATTACGTCCTTAACCAGTAACTGCATGCAATTTTACCTCTCCTCAATATTTTTCCATATCATTATACCATTTGAGGAGCTTTTCACATACTCTTTTTTGGTCAACAGGCGGATTTTTCTGCTTAACTGTGTGCACTTATGCTACAACCTGCAATCATTCGCTATTAATAGCCCTTGGTATATCTGTCAGCCACCTTGGTGGCGCCGTAGGAAAAAGGCTTAATTCTGGTCAAAAAGCCACTCATGGAAATCATGCCTATCACTTGCTGGCTGAACTCACCGGTTTTGCCCTGGTTACCGATATCCAGGTGAACCTCAATAGCTAATTGCGGGTAAATCCCTGAGAAGCATTCCATTAACTTGCCTGCCAACTCCAGGCTTTCGGTCGCTTCCCGAAAAATTCTCTGGCGTAAAGAGGCCATGGAAGGGGTATGGGTCTTCCGGTAATAAAACCGCGCACCCTTGCCCTCCCGGTGGATAATTACTGCGGTAACAAAACAGGTTTCCTTCCTGGGCTGGGAGTCAGTTCCTACTACCAGCCTGAAGCTATCCTGAGGGTTTTCTGCGATAAAACAGGTGATATCCCGGATCATTTCCTCCAGGGTCATCCTGCCTTTGCTCGGGCTTAAAAAGTACACCTCATCATCCCCTCCGCCTTTGCCTGTCCATACCGGTTAATTATTACAGGTGAATGTTAACAGTCAATTAATCCCTCTGAAAATTTTCGTATATCTTTATTTTTCTTGCCAGAATTGGCAATATTAATGACGAGGAGGGATAATTACCATGACTGATGTCCTAACTAGTGTAGCCGAAAAGTGCCCGGATTATGAAGCCATTACTGCAGCCCAGGGGTATGGAATTTCCTTGCTGGGCAATGTGGAGGCAACTGTACACCCCAGGTGTGACTGGTGTATTAACTGGCATGGGGGTTCCTGTGAAATTTATTGTGGCTTTGGAGACAAACCCTGAGCAATATCGCGGAAAATTGGCGCCGCTGACTCTCCGCCTGTAGTCCCCTTCTGGACCAGCACTGTAATCACATATTTGGGTTTTTCCACCGGGAAATAGCCGGAAAACCAGGCATTAGTGGTTTCCTTGGCATTTCCCGGCTGGGCGGAACCTGTCTTGCCTGCCACCTGTACATTGGCCATTGCAGCTTTGCGCCCGGTACCTCTGAGGGTCACCCCTACCAGCATGTCTTCAACTTTCCTGGCGGTAGCGGCGGAAACAGCGCGGTGACTCACCCCCAGGGGAAAGTGTTTAACCACATTACCGTCAGTAGTCCGCAACTCCCGCACCAGGCGGGGCTCGATATAGATACCCTTGTTAGCAATAGTATTGAGCATCGCCGTTATCTGTACCGGAGTGGCTAAAACCGGGCCCTGGCCAATACTGCTGTTAACCGGGTCATCCTGAACCTTGGCCCAGTTCTGGCGCTTGTCAGCCTCATACGGGTAGCCAATAACCTTCTGATTGTCCAGCCCGAAGCGCCGGGCGTATTCCACAATCCGTTCTGCCCCCAAAGCCAATCCTAATCTGACAAATACCGGGTTGCATGACACAGCCATGGCCTCTGCCAGGCTGTGGTCACTGTGGGGTTTGGCCACATTACAGGGTACCGGGCTGTTGCCAAGGCATTGGTAGCGGGACTCCGGCCTGGCCAGGCCTTCCTCCAGGGCCGCGGCTGCGACAACAACTTTAAAGACTGAACCGGGTTCTGTAAGCAGGATTGTCTGGTCTAAGAACATCTTATCTTCATTCAGGTCCAAGTATTCCTTAACCTTGTCCGGTTTGTAGGTGGGGCGGCTGGCCAGGGCCAACAAATCCCCTGTCCCGGCATCCATTACCACTACCGCACCCCGCATTTGCCAGCGGTCCATGGTGTCTTCCACCAGTCCCTGGATATCCTTGTCCAGAGTTAACACCAGGTTATTTCTCCCGGGGTCTGAACCCTGGTCAATATTTTCAATCCCCAGTCCCTTGATCAATTGGCCATTGGCATTGACATTGGCGATGACAGCCTTTTCGGGCCTGGTCCCTTTAAGCTGCGCCTCATAATAATATTCTAGTCCGCCTCTTCCCACAAGGTCACCTAAGCCGTATCTTTTCTGGGTTGTTTTTCGCAATTCTCCGAGTTCCGCTTTAGAGGCAATCTTACCAAGGTAGCCCAGGGTGTTAGTGGCCAGAGGACGGTGGCCATAGCGCAGGTGTAACGGGCGGACCATGATTCCGTGCAGTTCTTGTCCTGCAAGTCTTTGCAACTGCTCCCTGGTTAATTCTTCCGGCCAGTAAGCGGGTTTATCGTTCAGCCTCCTGGCAACCTCGTCCTGGGAAACACCTAAGATGGAAGCAAGCACCCGGGAGGTCCCGGCTTTGTCCGCTACCAGACTGGGAAAGGCTACTACCCGCATCTGGTAATGGCTGTCTAAAAGGGAACGGAGGTTACGGTCATAAATATTGCCCCGTTCGTTGCTTTCGAGCACAACCCTCTGGGTCCGCTGTTCCCATGCCCTGCGGGCAAATTCCCCCCCTTTGACCAGTTGGATGTGGCCTAAACGGTACATCAGAGGTATGAAAAAGGCGAAAAACAACACGAAGACCCATACTATGCGCTTTTCCCTCAAGTAATCCAAAATTGGTCATCCTTTCCTGCCTTATTATTCATAGCATGGGCAGGGCGGCAGGAAAATATACTCAAAAACAAAGACCGCAGACTGTCTCCACGATCTTTGCATTGCTGCTATTCCAACTCCGGCGGCCTCTCCAGGACCTCAATTTTTATCGGCACATGCTTCAATATCTCCAGGGCTTCCTGGCGGGTGTCAGGTGTCACATGAATCACCACATCCCCGGTCTTGCCGTCAATGGTGCTCACAATTCCCAAACCGGCATGAGCTTCGAAAATCCGGTCCAGAAGCATGATTTTGTCCGGCTCAACCTTGGCGTAAACTTTACAATCATCTACGTGGCGGGCGGCCAGTTTCACCCAGGTAATCCTGTTTGCTTTGTTCACGTCTTTTGTGGGTTGGTCCATGCCGGCCTCCTTATCCCGCTACCTTCTCACGTCACTTATATCTTCTAATCAGGTACCATGCTTCCACCGGCCGGTCAACCTTCAGGTAAACCTGCTGCTGGGGGTGGGGGGCAACGGTGATGGGCTGCCCGTCAGCATCCCGCATCTCCTCAATAATTTGCTTAAACAGCACACCCCTTGGGCCCACTATTTCCACCTCTTCACCTGCAGAAAAACGATTACGCTGTTCCACCAGCGCTACCCCGTCCTCATGGTTATAGCCCTTAACTAAGGCAATAAAATCACAGTTGCGCACATAGGCCGAAGACAGGAAGCTTTCTTCCTTACCGGTGGGCTGTCCGAGGTAAAAACCGGTGGTGTATTCCCGGTGGCTTACCTTGGCGATTTCTGCTTTCCACTCCGGCTTAAAGCGAAACCCCGCCGGATTGGCCAGATAAGTATCCAGGGCCTCCCGGTAGGTTCTCACCACTGTGGCCACATAATGGACACTTTTCATACGTCCCTCAATCTTAAAGCTCACAGCGCCTGAAGCCACCAGCTCAGGAATGTGCTCAATCAGGCATAAATCCTGGGAATTGAACACATAAGTCCCCCGTTCATCCTCTTCAATAGGAAAATACTGGCCGGGGCGCTTTTCTTCTACCAGGGAATACTGCCAGCGGCAAGCCTGGGCACACTGGCCCCGGTTAGAGTCCCTGTGGGCCATGTAGTTACTCAACAAACAGCGCCCGGAGTAAGAAATACACAGAGCCCCATGGATAAATATCTCCAGGTCTACCCCTGCCTTGTCCCGGATTTCGTTTACCTCCCGCAGGGAAAGCTCCCGGGCCAGGACAATCCGTTCCACCCCCTGGTCCCGCCAAAACTTAGCCGCTGCCCAGTTAGTGGTATTGGCTTGGGTGCTCAGGTGAATAGGCAGGCCCGGGGCAGACTCTTTAACCAGGGACAACACCCCGGGGTCGGAGACGATTACTGCATCCACTCCAATCTCCTGAAGCCCCTGCAGGTACTCAGGCAATCCCTCCAGGTCTTCATTATGGGGAAAAATATTAACGGTCACGTAGACTCTGGCCCCTCTGGCATGAGCAAATGCCAAGCCCTCAGCTATCTCTTCCAGGGAGAAATTGCCGGCAAAAGCCCGGAGGCCAAATTCTTTACCTCCCAGATATACGGCATCAGCGCCATAAGCAATGGCTACCTGCAGCTTCTCCAGGTCTCCGGCAGGGGCCAACAATTCGGGTATAGCCACGGTATCACCTCGAATAGTCCTTTAATTTCGTTTATAACTTAGCGCTACCCCGTCCCCAATGGGGAGAACGGAGGTATCCCAATCAGGATGGCCGGTCAAGCGTTCCAGGAATTCCCGCAGCCTGCGCACCAGAGTCCGGTAGCGCCGCTCCACATCCTCTTCCGGCCTTGCCACCATTCCCCGGAACAACACATTATCCGCCACCAGAACTCCCCCCGGAGCCAATAGCCTCTCAACCTGCCGCAAAAACTCCGGGTACTGCCCCTTGGCGGCATCGACAAAAATCATATCAAATGGGCCTTTCAGGGACGGCAGGATTTGCATGGCATCTCCTTCCAAAAGGGTAACCGGCCCGGCGTAACCCCCAAACCACTGCTCAAAATTCTCTCTGGCCTTCCGGGCCCGGGCAGGGTCCAGTTCAATAGTGGTCAGTGTCCCCTCCTGCCCAAGCCCCTGGGCTAACCACAGGGCAGAGTATCCGGTAGCGGCCCCTACCTCCAGCACCCGCCGGGCCCCCCGCAACCTGGCCAAACAAAGCAGCAGCTGGCCCACCTCCGGCTGGACGACGGGTATCCCTTCAGCCCTGGCCTCTTCCTCGATTTGCTTCAGCAGGCCCGCCCGCTCCGGGACCAGGCCCCTAATATATTGCTCCACTTGCCCTACAACTATGTTACTCATGAAATCTCCTATCCTTAAGGCGTAATGCCCGCCCAACCTTCACCCATTTTACGACCGGTCGACAAGAGAAAGTCCGACCAAAACAAAGAGTTAAGGCGTCTTAAACCTGGCCAGGTATTTCCGCTTATTACGGCTATGCTCCTCAAAGGTTTTGCTAAACACATGCTCCCCATCCCGGGATACCACATAGTACAGGTAATCCACAGGGGCAGGATTAACTGCGGCCTGCAGCGATGGCCGGCCTGGTGAAGCTATGGGTCCGGGAGGCAACCCCTGAATTTTATAGGTATTATAGGGTGAATCCACTTTGAGGTCCTTATATAACAAGCGTTCTTTGTTCACCCCAAGGGCGTACTGGACGGTAGCATCAGTCTCCAGTTTCATGCCCTTACGCATCCTGTTGAGCAGTACTGCTGCAACCACCGGTCGCTCCGCATCCTTCATAGTCTCCCGCTCAATAATGGAAGCCAGGGTTACGGCCTGGTGGAGGTTCAAACCTAAAACCCGGGCCTTTTCCCGGTATGCCGGGGTGATCTCCTGTTCAAATCTTTTCAGCATCATGTCCACGATTTCCTGCTCCGGGGTCCCCTTCATAATCCGGTAGGTTGCGGGAAAGAGATAACCTTCCAGGCGCCTTTCCCCCTGGGGAATGCCCTGGAGGAATTCATAATCAAATTGTTCCCGCTTAACCACTTCCATAAACTTGTCCCGGTCCACATAACCCTTTTCTGCCAGCAGGTCTGTAATCTGCCTGACATTATAGCCTTCCGGAATGGTAAAGGAGTATGTTACCACTTCCCCTGAAGTCAATTTCTCCAATATCTCCGGCACACTCATCCCAGGGGAAAGCCGGTACTCCCCTGCCAGGATGGAGCCGTCTTCACCTACATAGCGGACATATAACCTGAAGGCCAGGGCATTTTTGATCAGACCCTGTTTCTCCAAAATCCGCCCTACACTTACAGTGGATGAACCCCCGGGAATCTCTATACTAACCGGCTCTGCTTGGCCCTTAACCACCGGCTCCAAAAGTGACAGGGAGTAAAAATAAACCCCGCCCAGGGAAAACGCCACTGTTCCCAGTATCACAAGTATGGCCAGGGTTAGCTTTGGAAAGTTCTTGTATATATGTATCACCCCTTGCATTAATACTGATACTATATTATACATTTTCCGCCAAAGTGGCACAAGATTTTTGGAGAGAGTGGGCATGGTAAAGGCGACTGCCCTTTGACAGTCGCCCTTTTCATTAATTATTCACCAACCGGTTAAGTCTGCTTCTGCTGTTCCACATCCCCCTTTTGGAGATTCAGCATCAAGGTTGGTTCGTTAATTCTCTTTACTACTTCCTCAATAACCAGTTCCACATGAACTCCCTCAGTTGCCACCACAGGCAGGATGGGCTTATGACGGTAGATACGCTGCAAGAGCTTGATATTGGAACTGGCTATACTGCGGGGTGTCTCATCGATCTTGGTTACCACCAGAATATCGGCCTCATCCAGCAGGGAATTACTTGCCTCCATCAGGATTTCGGTTTTGATTCCCGCAGGCACCACAGTGACCAGCACGTCGGCCAGCGCCCTGGTCTCTGCGGCTTTGTAACCGTCATTAATTCCTACGGCCTCGATGAGCACCACATCAGGCAGACCCGCTACTTTGGGGATGTCCTTTTGCGAAAGATAGCCCAGCTCCAGAACTGAGCGGACTTTGTTTAACTCCTCCAAAGCCTTTCTGGCATGCTGGATTAACCGGTTTTTTTCCTGAATTTGATTAATTGCCGACCTTACCACCCGGTCAATGTCATGAATTACATCCTCACCCGGGTTGGGAATGGCAATAGTGAGGTAT
>JAJZTU010000096.1 GCA_021848765.1 Bacillota bacterium | reverse complement strand
TGTCACGCAGGAGATCGCGGGTTCGAATCCCGTCAGTTCCGCCATTTAATGCCACGGTAGCTCAGTCGGTAGAGCAGAGGACTGAAAATCCTCGTGTCGGCGGTTCGATTCCGTCCCGTGGCACCATTGTCATTTCATTAGCAAATTAGTGCTATACAGCCCCGCCCTTTAACCATTTGACTAATAAAACTAAAGGTTTTATAATATACTACAGTAGAAAAAATTTGATTTACAAGCGGATGTAGCTCAGTTGGTAGAGCATCGGCTTCCCAAGCCGAGTGTCGCGAGTTCGAGTCTCGTCATCCGCTCCATTTTATGGCCTATTATGTTAGCATATTTATGTTATCTTTCCAAAAGGAGGCTTTTTCTATGGCAAAGCATATTAAAACCCTGGCCGTTAAATCCCTGAAGGACTCCGTGAAGACCGGTGGCTGCGGAGAATGTCAGACATCCTGCCAATCAGCCTGCAAGACCTCTTGTACTGTAGGCAATCAAGTTTGCGCCAAGTAGAGGTAAGCATACATACGGGATGAAAAAGAGTTAGCTCTATCCCCTGGCGGGAAGAGCTAATTTTTTTGATAAGGCTTCCATAAATTTTGTTCTAAAGGATGGCAAGAGATTTTTTCATGCTCACGAGGAGGATTTAAGGTGCTGCATAAATATATTTTCGACGGGACCCGTATAGTGGTGGATATCAACAGTGGTTCAGTCCATGTAGTGGACGGGCTGACCTGGGAGATTCTTGATGGTTATGAAACTCAAAGCCCTGATGAGATCCTGGCTGGACTAAAGCACAAATACCCTGAAGCGGAAATCCTGGAAGCGCTGGGGGAAATCCGGGACCTGAAGGAAGCCGGACAATTGTTTACACCTGATACCCCCCTGACTGAGCTGCGGCTCCCTGACCAGCCTGTAGTGAAATCCCTGTGCCTGCATATTGCCCATGATTGCAACCTGCGGTGCAGGTATTGTTTTGCTTCCAGCGGTCACTTTGGAGGGGAGCGGGAGCTCATGTCCGGGGAAGTGGGCCGGGCAGCCCTGGATTTCCTCCTGGAAGCTTCCGGGCCCAGAAAAAACTGTGAAGTAGACTTTTTTGGCGGAGAGCCTTTGTTGAACTTTTCCACAGTTCAACAGTTGGTAGACTACGGCCGTCAGGAAGCTGCCAAACGGGGAAAGGTATTCCGGTTTACACTGACCACCAATGGGGTGCTCCTGGATGAAAAGGTCGAACAGTGGCTTAATGAGCATGAAATTGCGGTGGTCCTGAGCCTGGACGGGCGCAAGGAGGTCAATGACCGGATGCGCACCTATGTGAATGGCTCAGGCTGCTATGACACAATTGTCCCACGGATTCAGCGGTTTGTCCGCTCCCGCCATAACCAAAATTACTATGTCAGGGGGACTTACACCGCTAAAAACCTGGACTTTAGTCATGATGTCCTGCACCTGGCCGAATTGGGCTTTGAACACATCTCTGTCGAGCCGGTGGTGGCGCCCGAACAGGAGGAATATGCCTTTCAAAACACAGACCTGCCCAGGCTGCTGGAGGAATATGAAGGGCTCACCCGGATGTTTCTGGAGCGCCGGGCCAGCGGAAAGCCTTTTAACTTCTTCCACTTCAATCTGGATTTAAGCGGCGGCCCTTGCCTGGCCAAGCGCCTGTCCGGGTGTGGGGCCGGCCACGAGTATATGGCGGTCAGCCCTAAAGGGGAGCTTTACCCCTGTCACCAGTTCGTGGGCCGTGAGGGTTTTCGCTTAGGTAATGTATTTGAACGGAAACTTAATCTCCCGGTGATGAAGTCTTTTCAACAGGCCCACATCTATAATAAGCCAAAGTGTGTACAGTGTTGGGCAAAATTTTACTGCAGCGGTGGCTGCCATGCTAATGCTCAGGCTGTCAACGGGACTCTCCTGGAGCCCCAGGATATTGGGTGCCAGTTGGAGAAAAAACGCCTGGAATGCGCGATTTACCTGCAGGTGAAAAAGGCTCAATTAGCTTGAGGTACGGCCACCGTTGCTTTTGTAAGCCTAAAGCCCTTTTTGCTTTCGGGTCGGGAGGAGGTGGGGTGTCCCTCCGCCCCGGCTCCGCAATTTCAGAGTGTGCTAAGCCAAATCCCGGTGTGCTAGCTGCAGAGAGGTCGGCCAAGTTTACGCCCGTCTTGGGTAGCATGCATGTCCTGACGGGCTATCTTCTAATTCCAGTGCTCCGCCTCCCGGAGGGACACCCCACCCCCTCCGGCTTCCGGGTCGCTTTAGCCGGACTGGTTATTCGCCTAAGTGGCCGGACTAGTATCCAGGTGGCTCAACGACCATGCACAACTACCCCGAATTAGCCGCGCTCTTCGCCCAGGGAGGATACCTGTCCCGGTGGGGTGCTCATGGCGAAGTGCCTTAGTAGCTCACGGCTTGGTGTGCAATAGGAGCACCCCGGCTGCCACGGACGGCAGCCGCCCCGCCGGGGGCACGGACGCACCATCGGCGGGGTTTGGGTGCTCCTATTAGCACACCAAGCCGTAGAGCTACTAGGCACGGAGCTAAGAGCACCCTGCCGGGACAGGTATCCGACCGGAGACAAAAAGTCCGGCTAACGATGAACCCGAGACAGGCTAACGACTGACCCGAGACAGGCTAACGACTGACCCGGGACAGGCAAACGACGAACCGGGGCAGGTATCCGACCAGTCGTAATAATTAGCCAGGTAACTTAGGCCGCTCAGCTACGTTCAAAGTAGAAATTTAGGGAAAAATGCACCCCACCGGTGAGGCCAGATCTAACAAAATACTGGCCTTCCTTACTTTATTCTCAAGCAGGGTTGCCGTCTTCGACAAAAAATAGCGAAATTAAGGGTTTACTGGCTAATTAATCCTGTGGTATAATATAACGTGCCAGCCTTAAAAAACAGAATATAATTAACAAGAGAAGCAGAAAAATCCCTTAAACAGAGGTATTCAACTCGCTATTGTGTTAGAATGACTAAAATAAGGATTAGTTGAAAGGGAGGATTCAATGGAGTTACGTAAACAGGAGGCCCCCAGGCAGGGGAACGGATTAGCCATTGCGGGAGGATGTGCACTTCTGCTAATTGTGGCCAACATTTTTACCGCTTTTGTAAACGGACCGCAGGATGCTGTAGAGCTGCAGGCCAAACAAGCCAATCAACCCAGGATTCATAACAGGGTTGCCGCTGCCCTGGAGAAGAACGTCCCGGCAACCGGTATTAAGATAAATAATAAAATAGAAGTAATTCTGGCCAGCGAAAAAGATGCCCAAAAAGTTTTGCAGCAATTGCAAGTAGAGATGACAGGCAGGCCGCACCCCCAAGCCAGAGTTAAAGTTAAATATGATGAGCAGGTGGAAATAGTCCCGGTAGAGACTAAAGCAGGTGAGATATCCGGTGTGCAGGAGGCTGTAGGCCTGCTGAAGAAGGGCCGGGTAGAAGTGGTTACCTACACCGTGCGGGAAGGGGAAAATCTCTGGATTATCGCCCGGAAAAACGACATGCGGGTGAGAGAGATCCGGGAAGCTAATCCGGCTTTGAAAAATGATTTTGTCGATGTAGGGCAGGTTATCAACCTGGTAAAACCTGAACCTCTGGTACATATAGTGGCCACGGTAGAAAATACCGTAAAAGAGGACATCCCTTTCACGGTCAAAGTGGAACAGGATAAATCTTTGAGGCGGGGTTCGGAAAAAATCAAGCAGCCCGGAAAAAAAGGTAAAAAAGAGGTAACCTACCGCACTGTGCTAAGCAACGGTGTGCAGGTTGAAAAAGAGGTTCTATCTGAGAAGATCTTGGCCAAGCCTGAGGTTAGGGTTGTGGCCAGGGGGAACAAGGGCAGAGGCCGGATGATGATCGCCTCCCGTGGTGAGGGTGGCTCCGGTGACCTGATTTGGCCGGTACGGGGTTCAATTACTTCCGGGTATGGCGAACGCTGGGGCCGGGAGCACACAGGAATTGATATTGACGGCACCACCGGCGAGCCGGTTAGGGCCGCTGAAGGTGGCCGGGTTGTCTATGCCGGGTGGGATGGCGAATATGGCAAGATAGTAGCCATTGATCACGGCAACGGGATAACCACCCGCTATGCTCATCTTTCCTCAATCGGGGTGAGTGTAGGGGATGACGTTGGTCGTGGAGAATACATCGGGGATGTGGGTTCTACCGGTCGCGCCACGGGTTCGAACCTGCATTTTGAGGTACTGAACAACGGAGCCTTCCGTAATCCCATCGGATATTTACGTTAAGTATTGCACAACCTTATGGTAACCCCATAAGGTTGTGTTTTTATGAGGGCAGTTTTTTTACATGTACTTTTTAATTTGGGCTTAATCTACACTCTGGACTAGTTGCATTAATTAAATATTTCGCTTAAAATGAATATAGAAAAAGGAGGAGTGATTAATATGTGTTATGATGTCATTATTATCGGTGCCGGCCCCGCCGGGCTTACTGCTGGTTTATACGGAGCCAGGGCCAAGTTGAAAACCCTGTTAATTGAAAAGAGCATGCCAGGCGGCAGGGCCGCTACCACTGATATAATCGAAAACTATCCCGGGTTTCCGGAGGGGATCAATGGTTTCGAGCTTGGGATAAAGATGAAGGAACAGGCGGAGAAGTTTGGCCTGGAGATAGTTACTGATGATGTTACAGCGGCCGAACTTCAGGGAGAAATTAAGACTATCAGGACGAACAATAGTGAGTACCGTGGTAAAGCAGTGATCATTGCTACCGGAGCGAGGGCCAATGAACTGGAGGTTCCCGGGGAAAGAGCGCTGACAGGCCGCGGGGTTTCCTACTGCGGAACCTGTGACGGGGCGTTTTTTCAGGACCAGCAGGTAGTGGTGGTTGGCGGCGGAGATACTGCAATTGAGGAAGCCTTATTTCTGACCAGATTTGCCAGCAAAGTTACGGTTATTCACCGGAGGGACTCCCTGAGGGCGACGAAAATTTTACAGGACCGGGCCTTTGCAGAGCCAAAGATTTCCTTTATATGGAACAGTGCAGTGGAAAGGATTATAGGTGAAGAAAAGGTTACCGGAGTGGAAGTCCACAATCTTTTAGAGGATACCCGGGAAACTCTGGCTACTGATGGGGTCTTTATCTTTGTAGGCGCCACACCGGAAACTGAATTCCTGGCTCAGGGCCTGAAATGTACTGAAAAGGGATATATAGTGGCAGATGAGACTACAGTTACCTGCATGCCGGGTGTCTTCGCCGCCGGTGACGTCCGGACCAAGGAACTGCGCCAGGTAGTTACCGCTGTTGCCGATGGAGCTAATGCCATTATTGCCGCAGAAAAATATCTGGAGGGCTGTGGAAATAAATAGGATGTGGTGGTATAATAATAAAGGTGCTTGTCCCCTAAAGGTTTACAGTTTAAAGACAGTACCTACAAAGCAATAGGAGGAGATGGGGCCGTGGCAAAAAATAAGGTACGTAAACCAAAAGCTGCATCCTATACCACTTCAGGCCGCAAACTGTCCAATAACAGCATGGTAGTGTTTATTGCAATTTTAATTGCAGCAGGCTTACTAGGGTCGACCCTGGTGTTTTCATTCTCAGGGGCCATTGGTGGTGGCAGGGGTGCTGCTAACACGCCTCAGACCAGTGAAGCCCTCATTAAACAGTATCAGGAAACACTAAAGAGTAACCCTGGTGATCTTAAGACCCGGGAAAGCCTGGGAGTTGAATACTTTACCCTCGGCACCACCAATCTAAACTCGCAAAAACCTGCTGAAGGCCAGAAGCAGTTAAAACTGGCCATAGCTGAGTTTGAAAAAGTTTTGGAGAAAAACCCCAATAATGCGCCGGTTTTAGGTGACCTGGCTACCAGTTATTTTTACACCGGGAATACCGACAAGGCCATTGAAAATGCCCGTAAAGCCCTTGTGGCAGACCCCAACCTGGCTCCCGCCAGGATGAACCTCGGGATTTACCTGGCCAGCAAACAGCAATATGCCCAAGCCATTGAGGAGCTCAAAAAGGTTCCGGCCGGTACTCAGGAAGAAACCCGGGCCAAGGACATGATTAAACAATACCAGGAGATCCTGGGCGCAGGCAAAAAGTAGTTTTAGGGATTTTCGCTTAATTTAAAGCTGTCAGTTAATGTACTCACCGGGTAATTCCGGTGGGTCTTCTTTTTTAAAAACACTTTAAATTTAGAAACAATTACCTGGGACATTTCCAGCATAATCATAGTATAATTAATAGGCGGAGAAAAGGGGGAGAGAGCAATGCAACCTGTGATCAGGCACAATTTACAGGTCCCCGAGGGCCGGCTTTCCCTTAGAAATAAAATTTTAACCTTGCTGGTAATTGCCGGGACTTTTATTGGTTTTGGATTCCCACTGCCCCGGCTGCTGGCCTATTCGGTGATCAGGGAAGCGATCAGGACTGCTGCAGTTCTGGAAACCTGGAATTGGCCACAGGTGGTAGGGGAACATTTCATCGTCCGGTATTCACCTGCTGCCGGTGAAGAAGAGATGGCCCGGATGGTCCTGGAAAATGCAGAAGAAATTTATGAGCCGGTGGTAAAGGCCTATGGTTATAAATCCGGCAAAAAAATTTTGGTGGTAGTTTATCCTACCAGAGAAGCGCTGGGCCGGACCTTTGGCTGGGATGCCGACGAAAGTGCCATGGGGGTCTACTGGGGTGGGGTTATCAGGGTACTGTCCCCCGAACAGTGGATTGCTGACCAGGATAAAAACCAAATTAAATCAGTATTTGCTGAATCCGGCCCAATGGCCCATGAATTCACCCACTTGGTGGTGGACTACCGGACCAGGGGTAACTATACCCGCTGGCTGACCGAGGGGATTGCCCAGTACAAAGAGTGGGAAGTAACCGGATTTCAATTTGATGAGCCGGGCGCCAATCTCGATCAGCCCCTCTATCCTTTGGACCAAATGGACGAGGAATTTGATAACCTGCCTAATCAGGCCCTGGCTTACCGGCAATCCCTGCTGGCGATTAATTACCTGGTGGAAAAATACGGTGAAAACAAAATTAATGTTTTAATGGATGAGCTGGGTAAGGGGCTAACCATGGACCAGGCGTTTACCAAGGTATTCGGGGTTAACATCATAACTTTTGAGCAGCAGTGGCAGCAATGGATCACGGCCAATTGGCAAATGCCCAAAAAGTCAGAATGGGCAATTTCCAAACAGCCGGTGTGAGTAGCGCCTTCTGTTTTGGGCAAAATAAGTTTAAGCCCTAACGGAAAGGTGGATTGCTATGGAAAAAACTGAAGACTCCCGCCTGCAGGAAGAAATAACCCTGATGCTCCAGGAAAGAATGTACCTCAGTTCTGATGATATCAATGTAGAGGTTCGCGGAGGCAATGTTGAACTCAGTGGGATGGTTGACGTACTGGCTGAGAAGCATTTTGCCGAAAAGCTGATCCGGCAAAATCCCAAGGTTGGGCATATTGATAACAGCTTGACTGTAGCCATGGATAACCCTGTGGATGATAAGGAGATTACCGCTGAAGTAGAAGCTAAGTTGCAGCAGTACCGGGTAGATTTGGGCCACGTAGGTGTCAAGACCAAGGGCGGAGTGGTCCGCCTGGTAGGAAGGATGGCTTCCCTGGCCGAGGAAGAAGCTGCCGTTGCAGCGGCTGAAAGCGTTTACGGTGTGCGGGCCGTGGTTTCTGAGTTGGAGGTTGGGGAGGCTAACTACCAGGATGACGCCACCATCACTAACCTGATCGAAGATGCTTTTGTCCGTTCCGGCCGTATCAAGGCCGGCGATATCTTCACCCGGACCAAGGGAGGCGTAGTAACCCTGCTGGGTTGGGTTGATAATCCTGAGGTTGCTGAGTATGCTCATAAGCTGGCAGCTCAGGTTGAGGGGGTAAAAGGAGTCCGGAATAAGCTGAATGTCCGCCGGCCTGCACATGATGCGGATGTGGCGGCGGCACAAACTTTGCGCGGTATTCTCGGTTCCAGGGGACTATCGGACATAAAAGTCTTTGTGGTAGACGAAATTGCCTATCTCACAGGGTGGGTAGCTTCTCCTGACCAGCGCCAGGAAGCTGAAGACCTGATTCACCAGGCCAAGGTAGTGAAGGGCGTCAGTAACGGAATTGTGGTTACCCTGCAATAATAATTAACATTGCATAACTAGCGATGATATGATAACTTTAATGTTATGTCATCGCATTTTCTTTGTTTCAATCGAGTCGGATTTTGTCAAATTGTTCACAAGCCAAGCAGGAAAAGTTATAGCGGCAGCGAATAATACTACGGTGTACCGTTAATAGTATAGAATAGTAATAGTTGCCAGGATTGGAAGGAGGCTGCTAGGTGGCCACAATAGTTGTTGAAGGTGGGACTCGCCTGGAAGGAAAGGTCAGAGTCAGTGGAGCAAAAAATGCTGCTTTGATAGCCATTAGTGCAGCGTTATTAGCTAATGGGCCTGTTTATCTGGAAAACGTTCCAAGAATCAGCGATGTGCTGGTTATGTTGAGTATAGTTCACGACCTGGGAGCCGGAACTGAGTGGGAAAGTGAGGACTGTGTAGTAATTTATCCTCCGGACAGCCCTGATTTCGAAACTCCCTATGAAAAGGTAAAGCAACTCCGGGCCTCTAATATTCTGCTAGGCCCCCTCCTGGCCAAGGTTGGCAAGGCCCATATTGCTCTACCCGGTGGATGCAATATCGGGAGCAGGCCCATGGACCTGCATATCAAAGGCCTGGGCAGCCTGGGAGCCGAAATTAGTCTCCAGCAGGGATTTATTAAGGCCAAGGCCAATGGGCTGAAGGGGGCCAGAATTTATCTGGATTTCCCCAGCGTGGGAGCTACGGAGAATATCATGATGGCTGCGGTGGTAGCTAAAGGGCAGACCATCATCGAGAATGCCGCTAAGGAACCGGAAATAGTTGACCTGGCCAACCTCTTGAACGCTATGGGAGCCAGGGTACGGGGAGCCGGAACAGATGTCATTAAGGTAGAAGGAGTAGCAGCGTTGTCGGGTGTCCGGTATGCAATTATCCCTGACCGGATTGAGGCCGGAACCTTCATGGTTGCTGCTGCGGCCACCGGTGGAGATGTTTTGGTGGAAAACGTAATTCCCACCCACCTGGAGCCTGTTACCGCTAAACTTAGAGAAGCCAATGCCGAGGTGATCGAGCAGGATGATACCATCTGGGTCAAGTCCAATAAGGCTCTGCGCCCTATTGATATTAAAACCCTCCCCTACCCCGGGTTTCCTACTGATATGCAATCCCAGATGATGGCCATGCTGGCTGTGACTCCCGGAACAAGTATCATCGTGGAGAATGTTTTTGAGAACCGGATGCAGGTTGCTGATGAGCTCAAACGTATGGGGGCCAAAATCAAAATCCAGGGCCGCACGGCGGTAATAGAAGGTATTCCCAGGCTGGAGGGGGCTCAGGTCAGGGCCTCCGACCTCAGGGCCGGAGCGGCCCTTATAGTAGCCGGCTTGCTGGCCGACGGGGCTACAGAGATTGATAACGTACACTATATTGACCGGGGCTATGAAAACCTGGAGCAGAAGTTCCGTGGTATCGGGGCAAGAATCTCGAGAAATGAATAAACATCTGGATCTTATAGTAAATATTTTGCATTCAAGAAGCAGGAAAAGCCGGGACTAAGGAAGAAACTATACGTTATATAGCGAATTAGGTCGAAGGATGTGATAATATGTCAAATAAGTATAGGTTCAAACTAAAGCCTTTTTGGAAATTAGGGATTGTCTTTATCGCTATTACCGGTGGTGGGACCCTAATTTGGACCGCTTTATTGGCATATTATCTGCAAGTTAGCAGAGAACAATTTTTACTGATTTTAGGTCCGGTGGTGCCTATAGGATTTGTAGCCGGAATGCTCATCCTTGGTTATCTTAATAAGCTTTTGAACAAAATCTTTAATGTCTTTCTGGATGCAATCAGCAAAGTGGCAGAAGGGGATTTAACCCAACACATTGATTTTCCTACTGATGATATTTTTGGGAAAATGGCTTCTGCTTTTAATAAAATGGTTAAGGATATCCGGGAAACTGTAGGCCAGAACGTGGAGACCGCCGTGGGAGTTGCCCATGAGGCAGCTTCGGTTTCTATGGCCACTGAAAAGGCGACGGCCTCAATTCAGCAGATTTCCGCCGCTGTGGACCAAATTGCCGGCGGTTCCCAGAGACAGGCCAGCCAGATTATGGAGACCCTTCAGACCATGCAGGAGCTTTCCGCAGCGGTACAGCAGATCGCCGCCAATTCCAAGGCCACTTTTTCCAGTTCCCAGGAAACAGCGGAATTCGCCAGCAAGGGGGCCATGGAGGTGGACCGTTCCGTGGCTAAGATGCGGATGATTGCTGAAGCGGTAAATAACTCATCCCAAGCTGTCCAGAAGCTCCACCAGAGGTCTGAGCAAATTGGGGACATTGTAAACGTAATTACCAGTATCGCCGACCAGACTAACCTTTTGGCCCTGAATGCCGCAATCGAAGCGGCCCGGGCGGGAGAACACGGCCGGGGCTTTGCGGTAGTTGCTGATGAGGTCCGCAAGTTGGCAGAGGGTTCAGGAACTGCAGCCCAGCAAATCGGCGAGCTGATTGAGGAGATCCAGGAGGATACAGCCAAGGCTGCTCAATCCATGAGTGTAGGAAACAGAGAGGTTCAGGAAGGTGTAGCTACCGCCCTCCAGGCGAAACATGCCCTGGACGAAATTGTCAATGCCGTGCACCGCATGGAACGGATGGTTGAGGGTATCACCGATGCTGCCCAGGAACAGTATGGCGGAATTAGCACGGTAGTGGAAGCGGTAGACAGTGTGAGCAGTATTGCCCAGCAGTCTTCGGTTGCCACCCAGCAGGTTGCGGCCTCGGTTGAAATGCAGATGACCACTAATGAGCAGATTAGCCTCCTGGCCTCGACTTTGGCCA